>JAAVBQ010000001.1 GCA_014803485.1 bacterium
CCAACGGTATTCTGATGCAGCCGGTTCCCACCGACCTGTTCATCGAAGCCTGCAAGAAAGTGGTGAAACTCAACGAAAAGTTCATTCCTCCCTATGGAATGGGTGCTTCGTTCTACCTGCGTCCCCTCCTTATCGGTTCGGGTGCCGAAGTAGGTGTGAAGCCCGCCAAGGAATACACTTTCGTAGTGTTCGGCGGTCCCGTAGGACCTTACTTCAAGTCCGGCTTCAAGCCCGTGCCCATGCAGATTGTAAAGGACTACGACCGTGTGGCTCCCCTCGGAACGGGTCTCTTCAAGGTGGGCGGTAACTACGCTGCGTCGCTCAAGGCCAGCGAACGTGCGCACGAAGAAGGCTTCTCCACGGTATTGTTCCTCGATGCCAAAGAACACAAATACATCGATGAGGCCGGTCCCGCCAACTTCTTCGCCATCAAGGGCAACAAATACATCACGCCCGACTCCAACTCCATTCTGCGCTCCATCACCAATATGAGCTTGCAGCAGATTGCCAAGGATATGGGTCTGGAAGTGGAACGCCGCCCCATCGCGGAAGAAGAACTCTCCACGTTCGACGAAATCGGCGCTTGCGGAACCGCCGCCGTTATCTCGCCCATCAGCAAGATTGTCGACCGTGCCACCGGCCACGAATTCGCCGTGGGCAACGGCACCGAAGCCGGTCCTATCTCCACGAAGCTCTACAAGGCGCTCCGTGCGATTCAGGAAGGCGAAATGGAAGACAAGCACAACTGGAATGTGATTGTGGACTAAAAAGCTTTTTATAGATGAAAAAGGCTCCGGACGAAAGTTCGGGGCCTTTTTTGTTGTCCGTCAATATGTCTCATAAGATTGTTGCGTAAATAGGAAACATTTTGTTATCTTTGCAAATGTAGTGGAGTAGCATATGGAAGAAAGAAAGTTATGGCTCTTAAATATCGTACATTCGAAGAATTGAAAGATCGTAATCTTGGCAAGGTTGGAACCCCGGAACGTGATGCCTATGAAGCGGAGGTGCGGGACGCAATACAAGCCTACAAGATTGGTGAGGCCATTAAAAACACCCGCCTTTCACAACACCTCACCCAAGAGCAATTGGGTGAGAGGGTAGGCGTGCAAAGGGCGCAGATATCGAGGTTGGAAAAGGGAAGAAGCATATCTTTCTCTTCTCTCACCCGTGTGTTCAAGGCCCTTGGCGTGTCCGAAGCCACGCTCGATTTGGGCAAAGTGGGCAAAGTTGCCCTTTGGTAGACGCTACTACACCCGCACCGGAACCTCCGCTACTCCCTCGCCAATTCCCTAACTGTTCTCGGTGCCCACGTACCGGGTAATGGGGTGGTGTTTTGAGGGACTGAGGCCTCAGACTACAAATGGAAGTCGCAATTTGCGGCTTTTATCAACGCTTCTGCAACCATGTTCTGCGGTTCTCCATGCTCGGCTCATTTTGCCTAAAAGAAGTACAAAAGCGTTTGAAATAGAAGGTGATATGACGGATAAATCTTATGTTAAGTTGGAGCGAATAATGAAGGTTGGACTTTGGCCGATTCGCATTTGTAAGCGTTAAGAGTTGAATTATTTATTGTATCTTTGTGTGCAATAGGGCTCGATTTAAGGTCGTTGCGGAGATATTGGGTAATATTTATTCATTTATGGGGCAGGAACTGCATAAAAGAATTGAAACTTGGAAAAAACTTTTGCTTGATTTTGGCAAGAGAAATCGCCTTATCAACTTTAAGGAAGGCAAACGCTCCAATGTGCGAATTACTGCACCATCGTATGATAAACTATTTGATTACATTGCAGTACGAGAGAAGGAGATGAGGTTTCCTTATGCAAAGAAGACCCATATAAATGACGAGGGAGAGGAGATATATGATGAAGTAATTAAAGGCGATATTGAAACTTCTAAACCGATTGGCGACTTACAAAAGACCTTGAAAGCCCTTCGATATAGAGCTAATACTTCCATTGAAGAACAAGGTATTAATATCTTATTCCTTGCATTTGGTTTATTGAAGTGGGCGGAGCGGGAAGACTCCACCCAAACATTAATGTCTCCCATTATACTTGTACCTGTAAAACTTATCATTGAATCACTAACATCACCCTACAAACTGATTCCTCACGAAGATGAGATTGTTGTAAATCCAACATTATTGCAAAAACTAGGCAATGATTTCGGAATTAATTTCCCTGAGTTTGATGAGTTGCAAGACGGTATTACTGAATATCTCGACAAAATAGAGTTGATAATAAAGAAAAAAGGTTGGGAAATAGAGCGGTGTGTTCATCTGACCAATCTTTCATTCTTGAAAATCAATATGTATAAGGATTTGGAGCGCAATGAAGAGAGGTTGAACTCTAATCCTGTCATTTCAGCGATAGCAGGCGAACACGAGCCAATACAAATATCCGAAGGACTTGACAACTTTGACCACGACAAGAATATCCGACCCATTGATACATTTCAGGTTGTTGATGCTGATTCGAGTCAGCAAGATGCTGTTCTTCTGTCAAAAAGAGGGGTAAGTTTTGTGTTGCAAGGCCCTCCCGGAACGGGTAAGAGTCAAACTATTACAAATATTATCTCAGAGGCTATCGCTGATGGCAAAAAAGTGCTATTCGTTTCGGAGAAGATGGCGGCCTTGCAAGTTGTGTATAATAGATTGGTTAGTGTTGGATTGGGCGATTTTGGTTTTACATTGCACAGCCACAAGGCGAATAAGAAAGAGATACTGAATGAACTTGCCAATTCTATTTCGATTGATCGTAAAAAGGTTACCGATGAGGCTCTGACGCAACTGCATACCCTTGAACGAAAACGGGCATGCCTTAACGATTATCAACAAGAGTTGCATACGCCTTGCTCTGGATTGAACAAAACGATATTTGAGATAAACGGACAACTTGCAAAATTGTCAGACATTCCCGAAGTGATATTTGGGATAGAGGATGTTGAGAAAAGCACAACACAGGAACTTGATGACCGGGTCTATCTTTTGCGAGAACTCTCAAAAACTATTGGTAAGCGCAGTGAGAACTATGCGGATAATGTATGGCGAAACTCCACTATTAAATTTTTATCGAATGAGTTGCGTCACGATATTGATTCCAATATATCAATGTTACTGCCATTGTTGTTAGATGCAGAACATATTCTCGATGAATGCTGCGTAACGTTAGATATCTCAATTAACCACTCGGCTGATGGATTAGACTCATTGATTAAAGCATTGACGGTTGCGCAGAATTCACCACTTATTCCTGTGCAATGGATTCTTGATGTGAATATATCTCAACTGCTTGATGATGCTAATCGATATAAAGTACAGAGCGAACAGATAAACAGGCTACAAAAAGAATTGCAAGAAACTTATGCTGAGCAATTCTTTGATTGCGATGGAGAACAGAATAAACAACAACTATCAGAAAGAGCTAATGTATTATTGGAAAAGGTTAAGTCAAACTCCGTTAGCGAGCTTGCAGAGAATGCACATCGAATATGCTCAGAATTATCGAGTAGAGTAAAAGAGACTGAAATTTTGTATCGCAAAGCTTGTGATATTGCAGACGCTTTTGGAATCAATACCCCATCGCAGTTTACACAGATTAAAAGACTTAATGCGTTGTCCAAGACGGTTGCTGCATCAGAAGACATAACGCCTACGGATAAATGGTTTGAAGCGAGTTCTTTGCGGGAAGTTAAACAATCATTGACGAATTGCAAATCATTGCACGAGGAGCTTGCAATGGAGAGACAGACGTTACAGCTTACCTGTGACAAAGAAATCTTTGCGCAGGATTTCTATCCGATGTTGCAACGATTCAGAAGCGAGTATACCTCTTCTTTCCGTATGCTTAGGAGGAAATATCGAGAGGATATGCGCACACTCAGACACTACTTGTCTAATGGTGCAAAATTGACATATAAAGAGGCTCTTAATCTTTTAAACTCATTAAAAGTAGTTGCAGACAAAACAAAGGAGATAGAGGTTAAACAGGAGCAATATATCGCTAATTATGGACAGTATTACAATGGATTAGAAACGAGATGGGATGTATTGCAGGAGGCACTGAATCTTTTTGAGCCAGTTGTGTCGGTTGCTGCTGATATTGTTCCTTCGGCGTTGTGTATTCTATATAAGGAAAAGTCCTTGCCCATAGTGTTAGTTGGAGAGTTCAATAGTTTGTGCGAACAATATCCATTGGATAGACTGCAAGACGAGATAATAGCCTTGCTGACATTTTCGATTGACGACAATACATCGTGCGAGCATATTATCAGTGAGGGGAAAAAAGTAGTTTCATTGTTTGAGGAGTTTATTGAACAATATGATGGGTTGCGGAAATTGCGTTGCAACGAACCTAATTATGATGTCTTATTGGCAGACCTCAATAAACTCGCCTTTATTCAAACGGAGAAAAAACATCTGCTCGAACAACGAGATAATCTCTCAATGTGTTATGAAACCTATTATGCGAATGAAGATACAAATTGGTGCGCATTGATAGATGCTCTAAAATTTGCAAAAGATTTCAAAGCGGTTGTTACAGAGTATAGACTACCTGATAAATTCGTACAAAAGGTTTGTATTGATAAAGATTTTGTGACATCATGCAGGATGGTATTGTCTAGGCTAGCCCCTATCGCAGAGGCAATCGACAAGCCATTGAAATGGTATATATCCCTGTTTGACGATTCAGAATCCTTTTACACTTATTCGTTTGTAAAGTTAACGGATAGATTGAAAGCTTGCAAAGATAAGAAGTATCTTCTTGAAGAATGGGTGGATTATTGCGCCAACAAGCAGAGATGTGAAGAAGCTGGATTGTTGCCATATATCACTGATTTTGAGAAAAAAGAGGTTAATCCGGACTATCTTGTCGATGCTTATCTGAAACGCTTTTACCGTTTGTGGCTCGATGCGATGATGCCAAAGTTTCCTGCTGTGCTAAATTTTAGAGGTAGAATACAGGAGCAGACCATCAAAGAGTTCTGTCAGTTGGACACCAATCAATTCAAGATTGCACAGGCGCGAGTGCGTGAACGCGCTGTAAGTAGAATTCCTGATTTCAACGCTGTAACTTCGACACGTGACGAGATTGGAATATTGAAGAGGGAGCTTAATAAGCAGAGAAGACTGATGCCGTTACGTAAGTTGTTTATGACTATCCCCAACCTCATTACATCGTTGCGCCCTTGCTTTATGATGTCTCCGCTCTCGGTTAGTGTTTTTCTTGAAGCACAAAGTTATGATTTTGACTTGGTAATCTTCGATGAGGCATCACAGGTACATACCGAAGATGCTATTGGAGCGATTATGCGTGGAAAACAAGTTATTATTGTGGGTGATACGCAGCAGTTACCGCCTACCAATTTCTTTGCATCATCGCTCAACGATGAAGATTTCGATAATGAGGAAGAAGATGATGATACGAAGGATTGTGATGCAGGGGCATATGATTCTATTCTTGAAGAGGCGGTAACGGTATTGCCGGAACGGAGTTTGCGTTGGCATTATAGAAGTCGTCACGAGCATCTAATTGCATTTTCTAATATTAAGATTTACAATGGTTCACTTATCACATTCCCTGCCTCGATAGAAAAAGCTCCAGACTGCGGTGTAGAATATATCTATGTATCTGATGGTGTGTATGATCGAAGCGGGAAACGCAATAATGTAATCGAGGCTCGAAAGGTCGCTGATTTGGTGTTTGAACATTTCTGCAAATACCCGAATAGGTCTTTGGGAGTTGTTACATTTAGTGAGGCACAGCAGAATGCAGTAGATGCGGCCATCAGACAGAAACGCTATCAGAATGCTGCATTTGAAAATTACTTTGTTGAGGAAAAAGAGGAGCCGTTTTTCATCAAGAATTTGGAGAATGTGCAAGGTGATGAACGTGACACGATTATATTCAGTATTGGATATGCCAAGGATGCTCGAGGCATAATGTATATGAACTTCGGACCGTTGAGTCGCGAAGGCGGCTATCGAAGGCTCAATGTCGCGATTACACGGGCAAAATACAATGTCAAACTTGTTGGTTCCATTGTGCCAACAGATATAGATATTGAAAAGACTACGGCAAGGGGTGTTAAGTTGCTACGTTCATATATTGAGTTTGCACAGAATGGTATAGCCGCTCTTGAAAAGGAATTGACTTTCGACAGTGAAGTGACTTTTGATTCTCCGTTTGAGGAATCTGTATATGATTTTTTGCAGACGAAAGGATATAATGTCGTTACACAGGTTGGTTGTTCGGGATTCAGAATTGATATGGCAGTCAAACATCCGGTATATAGTGGACGATTTGTCATCGGTATTGAGTGCGATGGTGCTGCATATCATAGTTCTAGGACTGCACGAGAGCGAGACCGTTTGCGTCAAACCGTTTTAGAAGATATGGGTTGGACTATCTATCGGATATGGTCAACAGACTGGATTAAAGACCAACGAACTGAAGAACAAAAATTGGTTGTGGCGATTGAAAAAGCATTGGGTCGTGCCGTCAAGATGGATATTCCTGAAGAAAAAACAGAGATTATTGAATCTTCGAAGGATGTCATTATTATAGAAAAACCTGCTGAGATTTCTGCCGAGAAACAAAAAGGTTATGGCTTTGTAGAATATCAACAGGCGAATATTTTCGATTATTATCCACAATTAAGAACAGAGGATATTATTAAGAAAGTTATAGAGATAGAACAACCCATTCACTTTGAAGAGTTATGCCGCAGAGTTGCACCATTGTATGGTTATCAAAAGGCAAGCACAAAGATGCGTAATTGGGTACAATTGGTATTCAAAAATTATCTACCCAAAGAGATAAAACAAGAAAAGAATTTTATCTCTCTTGTGGGTTTCGATAATTTGCAGGTTCGTATTCCGAATAGTATAGATGGTTATATCCGCCCGATTACTAATATTAGTGACGATGAGTTATCTTTGGCGATGAAAACTATTGTAGAACATAGTTTTGGAATTGTTCCGGAGGATCTGTTTATTGAGACTTCACGTGTCTTTGGATTCAAACGCACCGGTGAAAACATAGTATCTTCTCTGCGTCGAGTGTATACTGATATGCTGATAAACGGTCAATTCAAGGAGGTTGATGGGAAAGTATGCATCATATAGGAAAGTATAAATTATATATTCCAAGGATTAGTATGTTATAAACGACAACAAGATGGCTATCTGTCAAGACGACAACGAAGTAACGCGGGGGCGGTTCGTTTTTCCGATGACGTTAAACACCAATGTTCATAAAATAATAAGAATACGAAATAGTTAAACTTTACGGCTAAATTTATTATGGAAAATATAAATATTAAAACGACAGCTAAACATCTTTCGATTCAAGAAGGCTTTGAATGGAAAGATATACCTCAATTTGCCATTATTACTGGCGTAAATGGTGCAGGTAAAACACATTTGTTGTCCATGATGAAAAGTGCTGATCTTGTAGATATTACAGACTCGCGGGGTGTATTTAAGAATATAATTTTCTCATCGTCTTCAGATACAAATGATTTGAGTATAGAGGGACTGATTGAATACAAAAATAATGCAGAGTACAGATTAGATCAAAAGAAACAGTATGTAAGCCAAATTGAGACTTACCAAAAATTCATAAACCAAACAGAGAAGAAAAAAAGAACGGCGGTTGGTGATGAGGCACTGCGGCGATTAGATATTCAAATAAAATCATTCGAGCGGCAAATAAGGCAAATTCATAAACATATAAATCAAATTTTTATTTATGCTTATGATGAGGAACTTAAAAGACTACTGAAAATAACGAAAAAAAAAGAGATCGAAGAATTAATGGATTCAGAAATAAGAGAATATGCAAATCCATACTTCAATACTTTATCTGAGATTAAAGATTTTGAGAACTTTGTCAGGCAAGAAAATGATTTATATAAGACTAAATTGTCGTTTTTGATGGATGATAAGAATTTTGAGGCGGCAAAAGATTTAAGTTCTCAAGAAAAGTCTTACCAGGCAATCAATCGACTTTTTAGGAAGTATGGATTCAATTATTATGAGATGATGAATCCTTTTACTAAAAATGGTATACGAAACGGTCAAATAATATTTCAAGGGAAGAAAGGAGAAACAGTTGAATATAAAGCGTTGTCATCTGGTGAACAAATGATAGTAAAATTTATCATTTGGGCGATGGCGACAGATATTCGTGGAGATAGGATTAATACAATGTTGTTGGATGAACCTGATGCGCATCTTCATCCTTCCATGTGTAAAATGATGGTTGAGATACTTCAAGAAATATCTCAACCCAAAGAGTTTGGTGGTAGTGGTATTAGGGTAATCATAACCACTCATTCTCCTTCTACGGTCGCGTTTGCCCCGGTGGATTCACTGTTTGTAATGGAAAAAGATTCAAATAATGATAGAAAAATTAGACAAACATCCACAGAAGAAGCTGTTCGTATCTTAAGCGACGGGATATTTACATATGAAAAGGCAATAAGTCAATTTTCTCTAATAGCGAATTCGACTAAAAAGAACATTCTTTTCGTTGAGGGTAAAACGGATGTGAATCATTTAAATAAGGCGATAGAGATACTTGGATATGATTTAGACTTGGAAATAATTGATATGCATGATGCAGGAGCATTGACCAATTTTATACGCTCTACTCCAACTAAATTATGTAATGGGAAAAAATTGATTGCTTTATTTGATTATGACGATGAGGGTAAAAAGTCATTCAAGAGTATAAGTGGTGATATGGTTATAGATAATATTAAAATCTTAACGGCTGCACAGTGTGAGAAGAAGTCATTTGCTCTCACATTGCAAGCCCCTGACGGAATAGATAAATATTGTCCAATAGAATTCTTATATCCTTTTGAATATCTAAAAACTAAGAATGTTCTTGAGAAAAGGAATTTTCAAGAATATAAATCATTCTTCAAGCCTGAAAGTCCTGAAGAAGATAAGGTTCTGAATGCCGAATACGAGGAAGAGACTTCTTTGCGACCATACAAGGTCAAGGAAGAGGAGAAAACCCTGTTTTCAGAAAGTATAGAGAGCGAAACAGATAGCGCTGTATTTGAAAATTTTAGGCCGACAATAGAACTCATTAAGAAGATTATAGATTATCCGGGCGATATAGTTGCATAGACACGGGGTATATAACAAAGAGGCGTAAAATAAACAGAGGCAGTAAACATAAGAAGATATTATGCTAACCAAAGATGAAATACAAAGCCTGCTGCACAGCACGGAGGCTTATCGGGTAGAGCGCACCGTTTCTACGGGCAATATGGACAAGTTCTGCGAGGCGATATGTGCGTTTGCCAACGACCTACCGGATTCTCGCAAGAAAGGCTATCTGCTTATCGGAGCGCATGATGACGGTAGCTTGTCGGGTTTGAAAGTGGATGATGCGTTGCTTAAAAAGATTACGGCCATCCGTTCCGACGGCAATATCCTGCCGTTGCCGGTTATGAATGTCGAGCGGGTCGAGTTCCCCGAGGGCGATTTGTTGGTGGCGGAGGTGTCGCCGTCGTTGCTGCCACCGGTTCGTTATCGTGGCAGGGTGTTTGTCCGTATCGGACCGCGTCGGGACATTGCCAGCGAAGCGGAGGAGAGGATTTTGACGGAACGGCGTACCGCCTATATGGCCACCTTCGATGCCACGCCGTGTTTAGGGGCATCACTCGAAGACTTGGAGTTGGACTACATCAAAACTGCCTATTTGCCGGCAGTGGTTGACGCCGAGATATTGGGTCAGGACAAACGCGATATAAAAGAGCAGTTAGCCTCGGTTCGCCTGTACGACCGCACGCACGATTGCCCCACCTATGGCGCGATTGTTCTGTTCGGCAAGAATCCTCGCTATTATATGCCGGGCGATTATGTGCAGTATGTGCGTTTTGCGGGCAAGGAGAAAGGGGGCGAAGTGTTGAATGAGAAGCGTTTTCAAGGGCCTTTGTATAATATGCTGCCGGCCTTGGAATCGTTTGTGCGCGACGCGATTGTAACGCAACGCCCGGTTGCGGCCAGCCTGTTCCGCGAGAAAACGGTTATCAACTACCCCAACAACGCCTTGAGAGAGTTGATGATGAATGCCTGTATGCACCGCGACTACCAGTCCAATATGCCGATACGCCTGTATCAGTTCGACGACCATATCGAGATTATGAATGCCGGCGGTCTGTATGGCGAGGCGCGACCCGAGAACTTCCCGATGGTGAATGATTACCGCAATCCGATTGTGGCGGAGGCGATGAAGGAGATGAAATACGTCAATATGTTCAATCAGGGCGTGAAGCGGGTGCAGGATATGTTGCGCGAGAACGGCAACAAAGAAGCCGCTTTCGATGTCTCGAAACTGACGGTTTTCTGTGTAGAAGTCTATTCAAATGAAGAAGATGTTTCTCAAGGTGTTAACGATGAGACTACACAGAAAACTACACAGAAAACTACACAGAAAACTACACAGAAAATATTGGAACTTATCCGGGAGAATCCTGTTATTTCAACGGAGGAATTGGCTGAAAAGTGCGCTCTTACCCGTGATGGTGTGAATTACCAAATTCGCAAACTCAAGAAAGAAGGCTATTTGGTGCGTATAGGTCCCGATAAAGGCGGGCATTGGGAGATTGTTTAGTGGAACTCACAAGAAATCCGACCCGCAACGAAGAAAGTAGCCCTTCTAATAGTAGTTATCCAAATAGCTCTTGCTCTTTTCGTATTTGAGGCTTTGGAAGACGCTGCTCTTGACGCGGATGTGGAAATTCCATTCGGTGCGGTAGCCGAAGGGCACCCAGTAGAAGCCCATTTCCCAGCAATGCAAGTCGCGGCCGAAGGTAATGGAGGTTACCGTAAACTTCTTGGCCTGAATGTCGAAGCCCGTGCCGAAATTAATCGTGAACTTGTCGGTGAGCCTTACGTTNCCCGAAAGGGTAACGGTTTGAATNAAATCGTGTTGCAGCTTGCCTCCNTCCTGTGTGTTGGGCGTGATGACATAGTTGAGGTTATAGCCGATATTGAGGTTCCAAGGCACCTTGAAGTCGATAGGCTGNTGGAAAATATCGGTGGGCGAATATAAATCGGAAGGGTAGTAGGGGTCGCTCGGCAGGTTCGACGTTTCGGNGGCGTTCTCCTTNGGACGNGCCTTGGGATTGAGGTTCCATCCCAGCGACACGGCCATGTTGGTGCGCGAGAAACGGAGNCCTTTCTTTTTGTTGTTCACCCAAAAGAATTCGTTGTAGCGGCGGCCGTTGGCATCCACCTTATAGAANTCGAAAGACGCGCCGGCATTGATGTTGAGCCGCTGNAAAAGCACGGTCCGCGCACTGAGCGTGAGGGGCGCCCAACGNAGGGAGTCGGCGGCGAGATTATAGGANGTGCTGATGGTGAGGTTGTCTATCAGCTTCACTTTCTTTTCGTTGTTTACCGTGTCCTTGCGGTTGCGCACCTTCATTTCAAAGGAGTTCTTGAGCGAGAGATTCAGGCTTCCCACCTGTCCCGCCGAAGGTCCGCCGTAGATATTGTCCGCGAATTTGGAGTAGAGCACCGGGGTGCCGTTGGGACCGATGTAGGTGTCGTAGGTACCCCAGAAAGGTTTGCTGAAATCGGGATGATAGGTAAAGCCCACCGAGGGCGTGAACACATGACGGAACGCCTTCACCGCACCCCTGCGGAACTTGAAAAGTGCGTAGACGTTAAAATAGAAATTGGTGTTGTAGCTGAATTCGCGCGTGGATTTGAATCCCTTGTTATACTGCGAAACCACTTTGTTCAGGTCTGCATCGTAATGGCGTTCGCTGTTCTTGAGATACCAATACTCCTTATAGTCGAAATTGTTGGTCCAGTTGATGTATTTGAGAAGTTTGACGGTATGGGCCAAGCGGATGGANTGNTGCATGCCGTTCTGCATATCGTCGAGAGTCTGACGCGTAAAGAGCGATGTATCGGTGGCGCGGATACGGTTCTGNGCCGTCATGCTGTAGTTGAAGCTGATGTTCTCGTACCAACGCCGCTTGCCCACGGCCTTGCGCCTGCGGAAAGGATAGAGCTGGTCTACCGAGAAACTCAGGCTCGGCAAACCTATGTTAAAGGCATGGGTGCCGGTGTTNTAGTCGGCNTTGGCATTCACCGCCAAGTGCAGCTTGCGGGCAAAGTCGAGCGAGTAGGAGATATTCGACGAGGTGGTGTTGGTGAGATAGTCGGTGAGGTTGCCCGAATANTGGCTGTAGGTGCTGTTGGTGTAGTTGACGTTGGCCGAAAAACGGCTGTTGGGGCGGGCTTTGGAATCTTGGGAATGCGACCATTGGATTTTCAGACCCGTCTGATGCGGGCGGTGGGGAAGCCCCCGTTCGCCTTGAAACGTCCACGCATAGCCGAAATTCAGATTCCCCGAAAACTTATATCGCAAGGCGTAGCGCAGGTTGGCGCGCACCTCCCAGTTGCCGCTCGTATAGGCGTCGCCCTCGATGCCGAGGTCGAAGTAATCNCTCACATTCAGATAGAANCCNANNCCCTTAAAGAAGAAGCCCGCCCGTTGCGTCTGCCCGAAAGAAGGGAAAATCAGGCCCGATTTCCGTTTCTTCATATCGGGCACAAGCGCGAAAGGAAGCACCAGCGGGGTAGGCACGTCCTCGATGAAGAGCATGGCCGACCCCATGGCAATCACTTTGTCGGGCACCACCTTGGCACGCCACGCCCGCAGGTCGAAATGCGGTTTTTCGAGGTCGCAGGAAGTGAAACTTGCGTTTTTGACAAAGGTGACATCGTTTTCGTATTTCTTCACCACATTGCCGTGCACGTAGATNTCGCCCTGTTGGGTCATCACATTGCGAATCAAACCCTTCTTGCTGCGGAAGTTATANCGTATCTCCTTGGCGTCGAANGTATTGTCTTTGTCGGTGAAGTGCGGAATGCCGATTTCCATGCCGTCGGTGTCTATGGTGGGCTGCGCCAGCACCTCCGAGAGCGGCATATTGATTTCCATATAGTCGGCCTCGAGCTTCATGCCCGAATAGTTCACGACACCTTGGCTGAAGAGATGCGCCACGCGTGTCTTCATATCCACATAAATGGAGTCGACGGCAAAATACGAAAGGGAAGATTGCAGGGAATTGCCTTGTTTTATAAGCGCTTGCGAAGCGGCGGCACTGTCCACGGATAAGTCTGTGCTGTCGACGCTCTGCCCGTGCGCCGAGCACAGAGCCGCCATACCCAGCACGACCGCCCAAAGTCCCTTATATATCGCTTCCCGATTGCGCATAAGGGGCGAATTTACAAAAAACTGAGCGCCGATACAACAGCAATCTTTTACTTCCCGCCCCCGCTGCTGATACGCGATGCCTCTTCGTTCTCGCTCTTCTGCCTCGGCGCATGGTTCATCATCTTGTTGTTGCCGAAACGATAGGTGATACGCAGGTTGCCCCGCACGCGGTTCCAGTCATAATGCTGATACTCATTGTTGTATCCGCCGTGTGCATCGGGGTATGACGCGGTGCTGATATACGGTGTGAACGAACCGTCCACATTGGCGGAAAGCGTGAGGGTCTTGTTGAAGAAAAACGCCTTGATGCCCACTCCGCCGCCCACTTGAGCATATCTTCTCTTGAATTCCTCCTTCGACGGCATCTGTCCCCACGACCACAAAGACAATGTCACCTGCTTGTGCACGTCCACCTCGGTGCTCAACCAATAATTGCCCTCGAAAATCGCGCTTGTCACGGGCTTGCCCTCGTAGATGGTCTGCGCGCGCCCGTAATTGCCTCCCACGTTCACCATCAATCTCCAAATCTTAAAAAACGTGAGGTTGGTGCTGAGGTTGGCCGTTACTTGGTCGCGCTTGCCGATATTCACGGGCGAACTAATCTGATTGCTCGCTGAGTCGTAATACGATACGCGGCTGTAGGCATCGTCGGTGTGCAGATAGCTTACCGTGGCGAAAAACTTATAGTTGAACGAGTAGCTTAACGACAAATCGTGCGAATACTGCGGATTGAGATAGGGATTTCCGCAATAATAACTCATGGCGGAGTTGCGCACGAAGAACGGATTGAGGCTTTCGTAGTCGGGACGGCTCAGACGGTAGCGGTACGACAGGCTCAGCGTGTTTTTCGGGTCGATGGGATGACTGATGGTGATATTGGGAAAGGGGCGGATGTAGGCGCGGCGGGTCACCGAATCCAGGCTCAGGTTGTTGCCCTTCGTGTGCGTGTATTCGGCACGCAGCCCCACCTGCAGCGAGGTTTTTGTCTTGAAGGTGTGGTTCACCATGATATAGGCCGCGCCTATCATTTCGTCGTAGAGGAAATGGTCTCGCAAGGTGCCGAGCGTGTCCCGGTAGGTGTTGCGGGTGTCGTTGTCCACATAACTGAACTTGAGGCCGGCTTCGAGCGTGGTGCGGTCGGAGAAAGGATGCTCGTAGTCGGCTTTGAACGTATAGATATTGGATGTAAAAGGTTGTGCGCTATAGTAGGATTCGTGGTAGAGAGGATGGGCGAAATCTCCCGAGAAATACGAAACCGTATTGGTGCCGTCCATATCGGAAATATTGCGCAGATAGTCGAAATTGAGCGTGAGTTTGCGGTTGAATACCGTGTCGAAGGTATGCTCGTAGTTCAGACTTACATCGTGATTTTGTCCCGACCAATTGGTTTTCGCTTTCTGGCCGAAGGAATACAATACCGAATCTATGCCGGCCTGTGGATAGATGCGACTGAAGTAGTTGTTGAGGTTGTTTCCTCCGGAATAGCTGTCCCCATTGTAACTCAGGCTCAGCACATCCTGTTGGGTAGGGTAGTAGTCGATGCCTCCCTCTCCGAAAATGGAAAAACCGTGGTTGTCCGAAATGGGATTCTTGCGTTCGTTGCCTGCACCGTTCGATTCTATACGGCTTCCATCGGCATAGTCGATGCGGTTATACGCATAATTGTCGTTTTTCCATTGATAGACGGAGGCGTTGGCATAGATTGTGAATTTCTTGTGACGGTAGTTGAGGTCGATGCCGCCGTTGCCTTGAAGGTTTCTGTTGTAGCTGGCCCCTGCGTTCACCGAACCCGAAAATCCCGAAGAGGCGCTGCGCATGGTCTTGATGTTGATGATACCGCCCGTTCCCTCGGCATCGTATTTCGAAGAGGGATTGTTCATCACCTCAATTTTCTCGATGTTGTTGCCGGGCATGCCGNGCAGGTAGTTGGCGAGATTCTGCCCGCTCAAGTGCGGGTCTCGGTCGTTGATAAGCACCAATACGCCGCCCCGTCCGTTGAGAGAGATATTGTCGTCTTTGTCGATGGTGACGCCGGGAAATTTCTTGAGCATNTCGTAGGCGTTGTCGGCTTGGCTGGCCAGGCTTTGCGATACGTTCATGGTGATTTTTCCGGGTTTCATCTCCATGACGGGGCGTTTGGCGCGCACCACCACGGCATCGAGCTGCACGGCCTGCGAGGTGAGTGCTATCGATTTGAGCGATATGTCGGTATGGGCGGCATCTATCGTAAAGATTTCGGAATTGTTGGGGTGATAGCCCAAAACCGATACCTGCACGAAATAGGTGCCGGCGGGAATGCGTTTAAAGAGGAACGCGCCGCTGTCGTCGGAGGCGAGCCCCAGCACCTGCGAACTGTCGGAGGCCTTTACCAACACCACGTTGGCGAAGGGCATGGGTTTTCCGTTCTCCGCTTCGCGCACGCTCCCCGCAATCTTTCCCGTCTGGGCAAACGCCCCGCAGAACGTTCCCATCGTCAGCACGCCCGCAAGCAACAGGCGNTCCATATACTTGCAAAATCTTTTCATACCTCAAAAAAACTTTNCACAAATATATTAATAAAATTTTCAAAATTGAAAATTTTTATTNNTTCAAGCATATCGCTCCAACTCCTTGAAGTCGATGCCCAACAGTTTCATACGGGAAACGAAAGCCGGAACGCTCTTGAGAAAATCCTCGCGCATCAGTTCGGCGGCTTTCTGCCGGCTGTCCGCGCCGATCAGAAAGCCGATGCCCCGCTTGCTGTAGATGATTCCGTTACGTTCCAAGTGTTCGTAGGCCCGCATCACCGTATTGGGATTGACGGTAAGGCTTACGGCAAATTCGCGCACGGAAGGCATCCTTTCCTCGGCTTTCCATTCCCCGCGCAACACCTTTTCGCAGACATATTCCGCAATCTGCTCGTAAATGGCCTTATCTGATTTGAATTCCATGATGTTTACCTTTAAAACTGTTGTTTCCTCATCTTGCGGTAGCCCCATACCCAAAAGCCGATAGGCAGGAGGATAGAGAAGAATATGTGGAGAATATGCGCGAACCGTGTGGTGCCGGCAAAGTCAAAGCCCATGCCGTCGTTCTGCCACATGATGATACGGAAAGCGGTGATGCTTCCGATGGTCAGAATCACGAAACAGATGCTGAACCACGTCAGAACGGCCCTCCAGAATTTCTTGGTCTTGAAGAAATGCACGGCCCACAGAGAAAAACTTTGACAGGCCACAATCTGCCAAAACCACGAATCGAAGAAGCCGAGGCTGAACGAACCGTAGCTGCTGTTTCTATCCACGAAAAGGANTCCTACATTCCATATCAAGTCATTATGACCGGTCAGGAGAGCGCTCAGCAAAGTCAGTACCCAAAAGCCGAAAATCATACCCAAAGGAAAAATCACCGCGCATTGCAAAAAGGCCGTGAGATATTTCTCCTCGTTGCTTGCCGGCAGAAGCGTGGCGTTCAACCCTTTCACGGGGTGGAAGAGATCCTTGTAGATGACAAAAGGCAACAGGACGGTCAGTGCCGCGATATATTGGGTGCCGGTTATGCTTTTCAAACCGACGATACCTCCGAAGATTCCCGCCAAAATATACATTCCCGCCAATATCGANATGAATAGGATATAGGTCTTTCCGTTTTTNCGNAATTCGTTGCAGAGCAACAAACCTACACGTCTTAAAGAAATTATATTGTTCATNATGNTGATTTTTAAGGAGTTTCTTTTNTGGTTTTATTCGTGCGTTCCGTTTTCGCGTTCCTCGTTGGCGTAAAGTTTCTGCCGCATCTCCTCGGAAAAGTCCGAATGGGNAACCCGTTGTTCTTCGATNAACATCCGCTTAAAGAGCGATTTGTTTTGAATGGCGGCATTGAAAAGCATCTCGATATTCAGATGACTTTCTTCGTGACGGTCGTTGTAGTCCACCACCGCATAGCCCCCGATACATTCCTCGCGATAGAGGTCGTGGTCGGATTTCTCGCTCTTTACCCCGAACCAAAGTTTCTTGGTGATTTCCTCGACGGTGTTGTTGAGCAGCACTTGATTCTTTTCGAGAATGAGGATAGGGTCGATGAGATTTTCCAAGTCGCGCACCTGATGGGTGGANACCACAAAACATTTGTCGTCGTCGGANGCCTGCGCCAAAAGACGGCGGAAGATGCCCTTGGAGGGAATGTCCATGCCGTTGGTGGGTTCGTCGAGCAACAGAAGCCGGGTGTTGCAGGCCAGGGCGAAACTCATCATGGCCTTTTTCTGTTGGCCGTGCGAGGATTGCGACAACTTCTGATAGGGGNCTATNTTCCACTCGTTCAGATAGCTGTAAAATTGTTCGCGGTTGAAACNAGGATAGAAGGGGGCGTAGCGTTTCGCATATTCGTTCATGNTCAGGGGCACCACGTCAATCACCTCGGGAAGATAATAGAGGTCGCTCAAGAATTCGGTGCGGCGTTGGGAGGGGGTGAAGCCCAGCACATCCACGCTTCCTTGTGTGGGGAAACGCAGACCCGCCAAAAGACGCAGCAGGGTGGTTTTGCCGACACCGTTTTCTCCCAACAGGCCGTAGATATAGCCCGCTTTCATCTCCAGATTCAGACGGTCGAACACCAGACGGTGCTTTCCGTAGCGAAAACTCATGTCCTTGATTGTAATCATAACTTTATGGTTGTTAGTTATTTTAATTCGTTTTTTCCGTCTTGTTTCACTACTGTATTAGTNAAATAGTACACTGCAAATGTAGTGATATTTTCCANAACGACAAAATCCGACGTAAAAAAAAAGAGGGCCTGCAACTATGCAGACCCTCTTTTCAGACTACGAAATAATCCTAAATAAGACTATTTGTTCTTGTGACGATTCTTGCGCAAACGTTTTTTGCGTTTGTGCATCGCCATTTTATGTCTTTTACGTTTCTTTCCGCTGGGCATCTTATTTTACTTTTAATTTTTTCTTCACTTCGTCCTTGAAGGGTTTGGCCGGTTTGAAAGCCGGAATCTTGTGGGCGGGAATCACGATGCTCTTTCTCTTGGTGATGTTCTGCCCGGTCTTCTTGGCTCTTTGTTTGATAATGAAACTGCCGAAGCCACGGAGATANATGTTCTCACCGTGAATCATCGTGTCTTTCACTACTTCCATGAAGGTTTCCACTGTCGCCAAAACCGTCACTTTATCAATGCCGGTCTTTTCTGAAATGGCTGCTACAACTTCCGCTTTTGTCATGATGTTATGTCTTTTGTTAAGGGCGGCAAAGTTATCGTTTTTTAACTAAAAAACAAAATGTGTATTTTTGTTGCTTTGTGACACTATAATGTATAATGTTAAAAATTTGAAAATATGAAGACAGCTTNCGTTTTTCCCGGTCAAGGAGCGCAATATCCCGGCATGGGCAAAGATTTGTACGAGAAGTTTCCCGTTGCCAAGGAGATGTTCGACAAGGCGAACCAAATCCTCGGTTTCAACATCACCGACATCATGTTTGCCGGCAGCGACGAAGATTTGAAACAGACCAAGGTAACCCAGCCGGCGGTGTTCCTCCATTCGGTGATTTGGGCGGCTTGCCTGCCCGATTTCAAGCNGGATATGGTGGCGGGTCACTCCTTGGGCGAATTTTCGGCTTTGGTGGCCAACAAGGCCCTGGCTTTTGAAGATGCCTTGGTGCTGGTTTCCAAACGGGCCAACGCGATGCAGAAAGCCTGCGAGAAGAACCCTTCCACGATGGCGGCCATCATCGGTCTTCCCGATGAAAAAATCGA
>JAAVBQ010000002.1 GCA_014803485.1 bacterium
CACGGTATCGTCCGCAGACGGCAGGGGCGCGTCGGGCGGCCAACAGATGTCCACCACACCGCCCAAGTTCGAGTAGGGGTACTGCGGGAAGAACACCCACACGCTGTCGGTTTCTATCTCCGCAAGACCCCAGTGGATGAAGAACTTCTTTGCTGCTTGCACTATGTCTTTTATCACGTACAGAAAATCTCTATCTTGAGTTCCCCGAAAAAAAACAATTAGAGAAGAATCCGATCCGAGAAAGTATTCCTCTCTCATTAAGAAGGAGGAATACCACCAAGTAACCTTTAATGAAGAATTAAGCGGAAATTCGCCAGGCGCCCATACATCCAAACACAAGGTGTCATTAGGGTGAGCGTAGATACGGTCGAATTCCTGATTAAAGACATACAAATGGTAGAAATGCCCGTCCTTGTTCTCGGGAAGATATATAGACCTACCCGTTGGGTGAGACCAAAATATATAAGCAAAGACATGCCGGTCTTCCCCTTCGTTCCCAGTTTGGAAATAACAATCCACACGGGTATTATAATTTAACCAATCCTCCTTGGTGGCCGTCAGCCGGATTTGCGGTCCTGTGGAGGAAAGCGTATCCCCGTTCACCATCCAAAGCCAAGAGGCGTTGTCGTTTGTGTATTCAGAAAAAGCCTCTAAATAAACGGTGTCTGTAGTTTCTTGCGCACAAAAGAAATATTCATCTATTCTTGTATTTGTTATATCGAAATGATACGAATGACCGGAGGGAGCAACCCGTCTTCCTGTTATCTTATTCTTCCGTTGTCCGGAGAAAGAAAAATCCAAGGCATTTTCCCCGCTTGCTTCAGAAAAAAAAACTAAGGCATTTTCCCCGCTTGCTTCAGGGAAAAGATCCAAGGCATTATCCTCTCCTGCTTCCTTGCCATTGATATTCCAACGGTAGGCATAGCGGAATGCATCCTCATCGGTTGCGGAAATATGCAGGATATCTTCAAACTCCACCCGCACCGTGTCTGCATGGGCGTTGAAAAGAGGGACGGTGTCTAACGGCCTTTCCTGCGCCCGCACGGAACATACCCCACAAAAAACAATCCCCGCCCATAGAGCGAAAAACCTCTCAAAGAAAGAAAACCGCCAAAGCCTACGCATAGTATCTGTAATTAAAAGCCTAAACTTACAAAAATTTTTGTAAATCACAAAAATAATGTTCCTATTTATCGCCCCACGACAATTACGCAATATCCCGTAATGCGGAGGAGGGGCGGGGTCTCGAAAAATTGGCTAAATTTGTCGGATTAAAGGAAAAAGACATTTATGGATACCGTTCAGGTGAATCTCAATTCGGAGGTGGGGCGTTTGCGCCGGGTGGTGTTGCACCGGCCCGGTCCGGAGCTGGAGCAGATGAACCCTTCCACTCTTCACGAAGCTTTATACAGTGATTTGTTGAACACGAAAGTGGCGCAGAAAGAATACCGGCAGCTGGAGGGGGTGTTGAAGGAGGTCTGCCCCGTATTTTATATCGATGACTTGGTGGTGGAGACACTGCGCGGCAGTGCCGAGGCCAAGCGTTTCATTCTCGACTATTTATGGAAAAATCCCGAAACGGAGGCATGGACGAAAGAAAACCTTTCGGACGAAGAGTTGGCGCACCGCCTAGTGGCGGGTGTTCCCGAAAGCCGTTTCAATCCGCTTTACAATCTGTATTTTACCCGAGATATAGGCGTTTGTTTCAATGGACATTCCATGCCCGCCCACATGGCCACCCGCGTGCGTTCGCGCGAAATTCTGCTCGCGGACCTCGTCTACCGATATCATCCCTTTTTCACACAAAACGCCTCGCGCGTCAATCCGTGGGAAAAGGTGGAGGCCGACACCCGTCTGGAGGGTGGCGACTTTCAGGTGTGCGACCGCAATGTGTTTGTGATAGGGCAGGGCGCACGTTCCAACCGCAAGGGCGTGCAGGCCTTTATTTCCGTCAAACAGAAGGAATGCCCTTTGTTCTATGTGATTCTGCAGGATTTGCCTATGGTGCCGGAGTCGTTCATTCATCTGGATATGGTGTTCACTTTCCTGAGCCGTAGCCATTGCATGGCCTACAAGCCGCTCATCATGGGGCAGAACCAATACGCCACCCGTTTGCTCAAGGTGGAGAACGGCCATATTTCCGAAACGGTTTTCGACACCCTTTTCGATGCCTTGCACAGTCTGGGCTATTCCTACGAACCCGTTTTCTGCGGCAACGACGAGGGTTTCTATCCCGACCGCGAACAATGGCACAGCGGGGCGAATTTCTTTGCCTTCGCGCCCGGCAAGGTGATGGGCTACGGACGGAACACGCACACTATCGAGGCTTTGTCGAAGGCGGGTTTCGAGGTGGTGTCGGCCTGGGATGTGGTGAACGGAAAGGCGAAGGTGCAGGTGGAGAACGAAGACAAGCCCGTGGTGTATACGCTCGAGAGTTCGGAATTGGTGCGGGGCGGCGGTGGTTGCCGCTGCATGACGATGCCCGTGAGTCGCGAGGATTTGTAAGTTTGAAAAAGAGGAATCATGCGTGTCGGGGTGATTACGTTTCCCGGTTCGAATTGCGACGGGGATATGTTCCGTGTGCTTTCGGAGGTCTTGGGGCAGGATTGCGTGCGGTTGTGGCATAAGGAGGCCGATTTGAAGGACTGTGATTGCGTGGTTCTTCCCGGTGGTTTCTCCTATGGCGACTATCTACGTCCGGGCATCATCGCCCGATTCTCGCCCGTGATGGAAAAAGTGATGGATTTCGCCCGCAGGGGAGGCTATGTGCTGGGTATCTGCAACGGGTTTCAGATTCTCTGTGAGGCAGGACTTCTGCCTGGTACGTTGTGTATGAACGAGGCACGGAAATTTGTCTGCAAGAATGTATATCTGAGGGTGGAGAACACAGAGGCGGGGCTTACGGCGCATTGCCGGGCGGGGCAGGTGCTCAAGGTGCCGGTGGCGCACGAGGCGGGCCGCTATTTCGCCGACGGGAAGACGTTGGAGAAACTGAAAAAGAAAGGGCAGATATTGTTCCGCTATTGCGATGAAAGAGGCGAGGTGAGCGCGGAGGCAAATCCGAACGGCTCGGTGGAGAACATCGCCGGCATCTGCAACGAAAAAGGCAATGTGTGGGGTATGATGCCGCATCCGGAACGTTGCGCCGAGGAAGTGCTCGGCAATACCGACGGGCGGATTCTGCTGGAGGGATTGATGAAAACGATGGAGAAACGTTATGCTGGGACTGCGTTATAGTGCGTGTGAGCGCGAGGCGGGGTGCGACGAGGCGGGACGGGGCCCTTTGGCCGGACCGGTGTTCGCTGCGGCGGTGATGTTTCCGCCCGACTACCGGCATCCCGACCTGAACGACTCCAAGAAGTTGAGCGAGAAGCAGCGGGAGGCCTTGCGCGAGGTGATTATGCGCGATGCGCTCACCTATGCCGTGGCGCGGGTGGAGCCGGAGGAAATCGACCGGATGAATATCCTGAACGCCTCCATTCATGCCATGCACTTGGCTTTAAAGGATTTGGATCCTCAACCGGATTTCATCACGGTAGACGGCAACCGTTTCAAGCCCTATGGAAAGGTGCCGCATGTCTGTGTGGTGAAGGGCGATGCGCTCTATCTGTCGATTGCGGCGGCCTCGATTTTGGCCAAGACCTTCCGCGACGACTGCATGCGCACCCTCGACGCGGAATATCCGCAGTATGGTTGGGCGGGAAACAAGGGCTATCCTACAGAAGCGCACTATCGGGCGATTCTGGAACACGGCCCCACGCCCCATCATCGCCGCTCCTTTAAGCTATACAAGGAGTTGACGTTGTTTTGAAAAGATGTTTTGAAAATGTGTTTTGAAAATTTATATTAATATAAAAGAACAGGAATGGCAACAAAACCGATCACGGTGAAGGGGACCCGCGATTTCACGCCCCTGCAGATGCGCCGCCGCAACTATATCTTCGATACCATAAAGGAAGTCTATCGGTTGCACGGCTATCTGCCTATCGAGACCCCCGCTATGGAAACCCTTTCCACCCTCATGGGAAAATATGGCGAGGAAGGCGACAAACTCCTCTTCAAGATTCTCAATTCGGGGAACTTTATGGAGAAAGCCGCCCCGCAGGCCGGCCCTGACGCCCCCTGCCGCGTGGAGGCCGAAGACAGCGCCCTGCTCAGCCGCAACCTCCTGCCGAAAATCAGCGAGAAAGGGCTCCGCTACGACCTCACCGTACCTTTCGCCCGCTTTGTGGTGCAGCATCAGGGCGAAATCACCTTTCCTTTCAAACGCTACCAACTGCAACCCGTCTGGCGGGCCGACCGCCCGCAAAAGGGACGCTACCGCGAATTCTATCAATGCGATGCCGATGTGGTCGGCTCCGATTCCCTGCTCTACGAAGCTGAATTGGTGCAGATGATACAGGAGGTTTTTCAGCGTCTCGGCATCCGTGTGCAGGTTAAAATCAACAACCGCAAGATTTTATATGGCATTGCCCATGCCGTGGGTTGCCCGGAGAAGATGACCGACATCACCGTGGCTATCGACAAATTAGATAAGATTGGCTTGGAGGCCGTGAAAGCGGAACTGGCCGAAAGGGGGCTGCCCTCGGAAGCTGTCGAGAAACTTGTGCCCGTGTTGTTGCTGCAAGGCGATACCGAGGCCAAGCTGAAAGTCTTGCAAGACTATTTGAAAGACAGCGAAGTGGGCTTGAAGGGCATCGAAGAAATGCGCACCCTTTTCACGTATATCGCCGATATGGGGCTTTCCGTGCCTTGTGAGTTGGATTTGACCTTGGCACGGGGACTCAATTATTATACGGGGGCGATTTTCGAGGTGAAGGCGGAGGACGTGCAGATGGGAAGCATCTGTGGCGGAGGACGTTACGACGACCTTACGGGCATCTTCGGCCTCAAAGGCGTATCGGGCGTGGGCATCTCGTTCGGTGCCGACCGTATCTACGATGTGATGAACGACTTGAATCTCTATCCCGAAGCCCTCAACAGCGGCACGCAGGTGCTGTTCGTGAACTTCGGCGAGAAGGAAGCCGTATGGTGTTTTGCGCTGGCCTCCAAGTTGCGCGAGGCCGGGATTTCGGTGGAAATCTATCCCTCGGCCGCCAAATTGGGCAAGCAGTTTTCCTATGCCGACAGCCTCCACATTCCCTTTGTGGCTGTGCTCGGCGAGAAAGAACACGAACAAGGCGTTGTGGTGCTGAAAGATATGAAAAGCGGCGAGCAGACGCCTCTCACTCTTGAAGAAATCATAAAAAAGATACAAGCATGAAAGCAAAAGTTTTCGAAATCACGTTGAAGGATATGACCTTCGACGACATCGAACGGATTATGGACGGACACATGCAGATCCGTCTGGGCAAGGATGTGCTCTCCGCCGTCAAGAAATGCCGCGACTATCTCGACAAGAAGACCAAGACCCACAAGGAGCCTATCTACGGGGTCACCACCGGCTTCGGTTCGCTGTGCAATGTGAGCATTTCCGAAAAGCAGCTTTCCCAGTTGCAGAAAAATCTGATGATGTCGCACGCCTGCGGCTTGGGCGATCCCGTTCCCGAAGATGTGGTGCGTTTGATGTTGCTCATGAAGATTAAATCGCTTTCCTACGGCAATTCGGGCGTGCAGGTGGTTACCATTCAACGCCTTGCCGACTTCTTCAACAACGATGTGGTGCCCGTGGTCTACCAGCAGGGTTCGCTTGGCGCTTCGGGCGACTTGGCTCCCTTGGCGCACATGTGTCTGCCTTTGATTGGTTTGGGTGAAGTATGGGTGAACGGTGAAAAGCGTCCCGCCTCCGAAATGCTCAAGAAATATGGCTGGAAGCCCGTCACCTTGGCTTCGAAAGAAGGCCTGGCCTTGCTCAACGGCACGCAGTTCATGAATGCCTTTGCCGTATACAATGTGTTGAAAGCGCGCAGACTGAGTAAGTTGGCCGACTTGGTGGGAGCCCTTTCGTTGGAGGCTTTCGACGGCCGTATCGAACCTTTCTTCGCGCAGATTCACGATGTACGCCGCCACAAGGGACAGGTGGACACCGCCGCCGCTTTCCGCAAATACCTCAAGGGCAGCGCCATCATCAAACGCAAGAAAGAACACGTGCAGGATCCCTATTCGTTCCGCTGCATTCCGCAGGTGCACGGTGCCTCCAAAGATGCCATCGAATATGTGAGCCGCATCACCTTCGAGGAGGTGAATGCCGTTACCGACAATCCTACGGTTTTCCCCGAAGAAGATTTGGTGATTTCGGCGGGCAACTTCCACGGACAGCCCTTGGCGCTTACGCAGGATTTCCTGGCTATCGCCGTGGCCGAACTGGCCAATATCTCCGAACGCCGCACCTATCAGTTGATTGCGGGTAAACGCGGTCTGCCGAGCTTTTTGGTGAAGAAACCGGGCTTGAACAGCGGTTTCATGATTCCGCAATACGCCGCCGCCTCGGTGGTGAGTCAGAACAAGCAGCTTTGCTGCCCGGCCAGCGTCGATTCGATTGAGTCTTCGCAGGGTCAGGAAGACCACGTGAGCATGGGGGCCAACGCCGCCACCAAGGCCTATCGCGTGATGGACAATACCGAGCGTGTGTTGGCGATTGAACTTTTCAACGCCGCCCAGGCCTTCGAATTCCGCCGTCCGCTCAAATCCTCGGCCATTCTCGAAGACTTCTTCAAGGCCTATCGCAAGAAAGTGAACTTTGTGGAAGACGACCAAGTGATGTACCCCCTCATCCAGAAGTCCATCGACTTCCTGCGGGGCTACGCGTTGTAAGATTCTACAGCGGCCATAGGCCGAATATGCAAGCCGGGGCATTTTCGAATAATGCTCCGGCTTTTTTATGAGGGTTTGTTATACTTTCAATAATAATGATGTGAAATTGTTTTAGTCTATATTTAAGTATTTGGATATATGATTTTAAATTTATAAATTTGCAATTATTAAAAATGAAAATAATATATTTATTTTCATTTATTGAAACTAAAGATGGAGCAAAAGCAACGGATATTATCCAAGATAAACAGGAGTAAAAAAGGCACTATCTTTATGCCGGATAGTTTCATGCCGATAGACACCCGACATGCGGCCAATGTTTTGGCTGAGTTTTCCAGAATGGGAAAACTGACGCGGGTGGCGTTTGGAATTTATGTGAAGCCGAAGGAATCAAGATTTGGTAAGGTGATGCCTACGCTGCAAGAAATAGCGGAGGCGATTGCCAAACGGGATGCGGCCCAATTGTTGCCGCATGGAGCAACGGCCGAAAACTATCTTGGTTTCTCAACGCAAGTGCCGATGAATCCGATTTATCTGACATCTGGCACATATAGAAAAATCAAAGTGGGGAAACGCACGCTCACCTTGCAACATCGGGCACCCGGTACATTCGCTTATAAAGGAAAAATAATGCCGATTCTTGTACTGGCGTTGCAATCTATCGGGCGAGACAATCTTACAGACGAGGTTCGTGCCATTGCGGCGGGTATCGTGAAGAAGCATCCGGAAACGAAAACATGGCAAGCGGATATTTCCCATGCGCCCAATTGGATACGGGTAATGATAATGAATATAAAGAAGACATATAATGAAATGGATTGACGCATCAGATGCCGATAGACAGCAATCGGTGCATATTGTGGCTGCATCTAAAGATATAACGGAAAGTGCGGTTGAAAAAGATTGGTGGGTGACAGCGATACTTAAAGTATTGTTCTCCATGACACCTGCACCGTATATGTTGTTTAAGGGAGGAACCAGCTTGAGTAAGGGATGGAATTTGATTGACCGCTTTTCGGAAGATATAGATATTGCATTGTATCGTGATTTTCATCTTGATGTGTTAGGCAAGGAATGTGCAGCGGCCTTGAATAACAATCAGGTGAAGAAATTGCGTATGGCTAATCGGGATTATATTCTCGGAGAGTTCATAGAAGAGTTTAAAACGAAACTTTGGGATTGTGGATTGGGGGAGTGTAGGCTTGAACCTGTAATATATCAGGCTGACGGGCGTTCTGTAGACCATGATAGCGATCCTGTGGAGATAGAGGTGCATTATAAACCTAAGGTAAAAACCGAACAATATATTCGTCCGGTTGTGAAAGTGGAAATCAGTTGCCTTTCCATGAAAGAACCTTTCGAAATCAAACGCATATCTTCTCTTGTCGGGGAGGCATTTATGGAGCTGGATGATGAAACCGTTGCAAATATACCTATCATATCTCCGGTTCGTACTTTTCTTGAAAAGGCTTTCCTATTGAATGAAGAATATCAAAGAAAGAATCCTCGTCATATCCGGATGAGCCGTCATCTTTATGATTTGGAACGATTAATGGATACCTCTTTCGCAACGGTTGCACTTGCCGATAGAAAACTATACAGGGAAATCATAGAACATCGCCAACGGTTTTACCATGTAGGTGGTGTCGATTATACATTAGATTTGCCTGAAACCATATCTTTTTGTCCGGAGGGAGAACTTCGGGAACGAATGAAGGCTGACTACGAAGACATGAAGACAGCCATGATATACGGCGAAAAACTCACTTTTGAAGAGTTGATTGCCCGTATTGAGCAACTGCAGTCGCGGTTTAGGCTGGCGTTACTATAGAGTAATGTTCAAAACATAGCATTATTTAGGGATATACAACTATTTGTTAAGATATGACAAACAATAATTTGTAATATCTTTAATATATTTGTGTCCTGAATAATTGTGTTGTATCTCTTTAATTTCATTGTACAGATTGCTTCTGTCGGTGTTTGGAGTACGAACTTTCCATAAAAGCTTCATGCCGGACTCGAGGGCATCCTTATCAGGAAGAAAACTATTATGAACGTGTTCTATCAACTTATTCATAACTGCAACATCGTCAGTGGTGCGATTTCGTTTTAATAATAAGCACTGGAAGTAAGCAGTTATATGGTACCCATTGTCAGGAGAAATTTCATAATTTTCTTTGGCGTACTTGAACGCATCTTCGTATAGTTTTAGATGCATATAAGAAGAAACAATTTCGCGTTTTGCCTTGTTCATAGAAGGGTTAATTTTGAGCGCTTGTTGAAAGTCGCTTATTGCACCTTTGTAATCTGATGTTCTGTTTTTGAAAAAACCTTTAAGAAAAAATTTACTTGCAGTATCTGTGATGCTATTTACGCGGTTGTAGAATTGTTCAGCCATTTGTAGATGACATAAAGACAAACATTCCCAAAATAGAATTTCCTGCCGTACTTCATCGTCAAGACTGCAAGGAAGATCATCATCAAGTAATTGATGACATAATAGAACAACATCTTTGTACTTATGTCCTGAATGGTAAAGTGAAATCATATGATTTATAGCAATAGAAGGAAGGAGTAAATCTTTAAAGTTGAACCTCCCGTCTTCCATGATTTTTTTACAACGCATTATGTAAAGAGATGGAGATTCTGCAATAGAGGTAACATGATGTATAGTATCATTTAGATATGTGTTTAAGTTTTCATTTAGCCATTTAGGGATTTGTCTTTTGGTTCGTACTAAATAGTCTCCAATGGCAGGGTCTATATGGATCAATGAACTTGAAGCACCTATTTCATAAACCAAAGAATGAGTGATTAACTTTTCTAAGGTAGGAGAAATTTTTTCATAGTTATCACCATAAATTGCCTTGATGTCATCATAACTAATTGTTCCTATGTTGTTTGCTAATAATGTTAAGAAACCAATAGCCTCATTGTCGTCTTTAATGGAATTAAGTAATTCGGCAATACGGTAATCCCCATCCTGTCTAATGGCTTCAACATTTCGTTTTGCTTCTCCCAGTCCAGAGGTTGCAATAATACTTGCGATTTTTACGAGTTGACTAGGGCTCTGTTTCAATTTATCAACAAAAAAAGCAATATCCTCATCAGAGCATTCTGTATGACCAAAATGATCTAAATAGCGAGTCAGAATTTTTTCTCGATCTTCTCGTGAAAATGCTGGCATATGAATAGCTATAATTCCTTCATTTGAAAGTTCAAGGTTCGCACGTATATGGGTTGTTGAAATTAGGAAAACACCGAGAGTCGATTGTAAGTCGGGGTGGTTTACTAGTTTTACAAACCAATTGGAAAGGTTTGATTTGTAATCAACAATAACATTGTTATCAATGATTCTTATTTTCCCTTGGTACTTATAAATTTCATTCAATAATTTAACCGCTGCATCTAATTGTAAACTCTCTTCAGAACGTAAAATATTTTTCAACTTTTCTTCTGAAAAAAGATTTGTTATAGGATTTAATTGAATTATAAAATCCGAAAGTTGACCACTATTAGGAAGAGAGATGGTTTCGAAGAAGTAACGATTACTATATCCTACGTCATCTGCACATCGTTGACAAAAACGCTTTCGGCCAGTTCCTGGTCTTCCTGAAATAATCAAGGATTTAGCCCTCCTCTTTTTACTTTTTTTTGACTGAAATTCATTTATTTTGTCGTTTCTCCCTTCGAATATGTCATCAGAATCTCTATATTGTGATTTTTCTCGTTCGAGTTTCCTAAATTTAAGATTAAGATCCCGAGCGACCATAATGGGACTTCGAAATAACTTCAGATTGTAGGTTTCGGTTGATACAATCCATTCGAACTTCTCCCTTACGTTGTTGATATCAATATTTGGATCAATAATATAAGGTAGAAATAATTTCAATTTTCCTTGTTCAATGCGCTGTTGCGCTAAACGAATCTCATTAGTGCACCAATCTGATTTTAAAGATTCTTGTGAAATTAAAAAGACCAAGATTGTAGAATGATTCATCTTCTCAATGATTTCATCCATCGTACGATATGCAGGGCTAAAATCATATGTGTCTATTATACATTGGTCGAATCCGATTTGTTCTGCGATTTTTATTGCAAAATCTTTTTGAGCGGAACTATGAGATATAAAAGCTTTCATAAGTTTTCTGCGTTTTAATATTGTTGGTGATAGGGATTAGTTAACATCAACAAACACAAATTTACAAAAACCAAATAAAAAATCAATAGTTATATATTAATGCTTTGAGTCAAAATCAATCGCTTGTTTGTTGTGGTGTTTGTTTTATTTTCAGTGTTTTGTGCAATAAAACAAAAGATGGGACAGGGATATTTTTAATCTGGGTGTTTGAGAGTAAGCCACTATTGAAAAAGATTACTTGTTGTAATAGTTCTTAGTCCAAAATAATGGTGTGCTTTTATTCTATATTGTATGTGTTTTCATTAGTTTGTGCAATATTTTATTATTATAATATAAAGGATTGTAAAGCGCAGTATTATAATTAGTGTTTTGCTTAAAGTCACGGCTTTCGGTATGGTTATTGAATTATAATAATAAAATATTTATATACAGAATTATATGGACATATAAGTGCGAAAAAATATCTACCTTTGTCGCACTATAGGGAGTGTTTAACTTAAGTCGAGCGTAGAGTCTAAGTTTGCTTGGATTATGCGTATGGCGAGGTATGAATGTAGAGAAATCATAAAAGCCGATGAAAGGAACACCACGTTTATAAAAGGTTGGATGAAATCCAATGGGGTTTATTTTTTGAGAAGTGGAAAAATTCCGGCAGATGGTAAATGATGAGAATCCCTAACTATATAAACAAAAGAAAGACGATAAAATATTAGTTATGATTCTATTAAAATTTTTTGTGGCATGTTTGTTTGCTATGTGTGCGAATTTGGAGAAAGAGACATCTCCGCAAGAACTCAAGAGGAGTTCCCTTGGCCCAATGGTGCAACGTCCTATAGTTTCAGTTCCAATGAAGCAGCGCCCTCTCGTTACAGTACAGCAGCGCCCCCACGTTGTGGCCAAGAGTAGTTATACGGAAATGAAGTTCGGATTGAATCTGGAGATGATGTATGTAGAGGGTGGAACATTTTTGATGGGGGCGACCTCGGGACAGGAATCAGATGTTAAAACTAGTTTTGACGAGGGGCCGGTACACGAAGTAACGTTATCAGACTTTTATATTGGACAGACCGAGGTGACGCAAGGGCAGTGGAAGATTGTGATGGGAACGGAACCATATGGGTTCAAGGGGGATGATTATCCAGTTGTGGGGGTGAGTTGGTATGACGCGGTTCAGTTTTGTGAGAAATTGAGCCAGATGACGGGTCGATACTACCGCTTATTGACGGAGGCAGAATGGGAATATGCGGCAAGAGGAGGCAACAAGAGTCGGCAGTGCAAGTATGCTGGTAGCAACGATATTGACGAGGTTGCATGGTATGCTGGAAATAGCGAAATACTTCTTGATATAGATTATCCCAATATAGGTATACATCCAGTGAGAGAGAAGAAAACGAATGAGTTGAGCGTTTACGGCATGAGTGGGAACGTATGGGAGTGGTGTTCGGACTGGTTTGATAATTATAGCAGTTCTTCAGCAGTTAATCCGAAGGGTGCTGTGAATGGTTCTAACCGCGTGATACGGGGTGGCAGCTATAGCGATAGTATCTGGTACTGTCGTGTGTCGGCTCGGTATCGCAGTCTTCCTGGAAATCGATACAACAATCTAGGCTTCCGTGTGGCCTGTAGTGCAAAATAAAGTTTAGGTGGATTGAGTTGAAAAATTAAAACAACAACTATAAAAATGGAAGGAAGATGAAAAGAAAGGAGAGGATGATTCTTTTAGGTTTGATAGTGGCAGGGGTATTGGTTTCATTCATATCGGAGAAGGAGGAAAAAACAAACCCGAAAGATTACACAGAGAGGGCGTTCGGGATAAGTTTGGAAATGGTGTACGTGGAAGGCGGGACGTTCAGGATGGGGGCGACGGCAGAGCAGGGGAATGATGCGGAGGATGATGAATATCCTGTGCGGACGGTAAAAATAGATGGGTATTATATCGGGAAGTATGAAGTGACGGAGGCGCAGTGGAATGCGGTGATGGGGAAGAAGAAGTCATGGGATTCGTTGTCTGACGGTTGTTCAATGGATGGAGTAGATTGGTATGCTGCGCAAGCATTCTGCGAGAAACTGAGTGAACAGACGGGAAAAAGATATGTGTTGCCGACGGAGGCGCAGTGGGAGTATGCAGCGCGAGGAGGGAACAAGAGCCGACAGTACAAATATGCTGGCAGCAACGATATTGAAGATGTGGCTTGGTATAAGAAGAATACCGATGGTTTTTATTTGCCTTTCTGTATGCAGAGTAAGAAAAAACGAAAAAAGGCGAATGAGTTGGGCCTCTATGATATGAGTGGGGGTGTGTATGAGTGGTGTTTGGATTGGTACGGCATTTATGACAAGGAAGATACTGATAATCCGCAAGGACCGACTAGCGGGGAGTGGCGCGTGATACGGAGTGGATGTTTTTCTCGCCGCGCCGTAGAGTGTCGCGTATCTTGCCGGATCAAAGCCCATCCCGAACAGTACACGTGCGGCTTCCGTGTGGTCTGTATTTCAGAATAAAGTCTAGTGCGTATAGAGTTGAAAAATCAAAGATGATTGTAAAAAACGAACTGAAGATGAAAATGATAAGTTTTTTTGGCTTGGGCTTGCTGGCGATAGGTATACTGGTTTTGTTGCCGGAAAAGAAGGATGAAATGAAACAGAAAGATTATACGGAGAATGTGTTTGGGATGCAACTGAAGATGGTGTACGTGGAGAGCGGGACGTTCAGGATGGGGGCGACGGATGAGCAGGGAGATGATGAGTGGGAGCTGTGGAATGAATACCCTGTGCGGAGTGTGACGTTGAATTCATATTATATCGGAAAGTACGAGGTGACGGAGGCACAGTGGAAGGCTGTGATGGGGTCGCCGCCGTGGGGAGATAGTTATCCGAAGGGGGTAAGTTGGTATGCTGCGCAAGCATTCTGCAAGAAGTTGAGTGAGGCGACGGGCAAGAAATATGTACTGCCGACGGAGGCACAGTGGGAGTATGCGGCGCGAGGAGGCAACAAGAGTCGATCGTACAAGTATGCCGGTAGCAATAACATCAAAAAGGTGGCTTGGTATAAGGAAAATAAACGCAGGAGGAATGCGTGTAAGGTGGGCAGAAAAAAAGCGAATGAGTTGGGTATATATGATATGAGTGGAAACACATGGGAGTGGTGTTCGGATTGGTATGACGCTTATGACAAAGAAGATACTGATAATCCGCAAGGGGCTGCCGAAGGTTCCTGCCGAGTGGTACGAGGTGGTAGTTGGGATGATGATGCTGAGGACTGTCGTGTGTCGTCTCGATTTGGGTTCTCTCCGGAAGACATTTACAGACCCAATCATGGATTCCGTGTGGCCTGCGTTTCAGAATAAAATCATGAAACGGGAGCTCGGTGCTGTTTGACACGGAACGATACAACAAAAGCCGTAATACTCTCATCGTATTACGGCTTTTTCATTAAGGCAAGTTCCTCATATTATATTTCGTGCCCCACTTCTTGCATGGCTTGGGTTACGTTGATGGCGTAGTCGCCGGCTTTCTCGCATTCCGACACCATGTCGTTGAAGAGAATGCCCACGTTGTAGCCATATTTCTTCTCCTCGATAGCCACCATGTGTTCCTGCTTGAGCTCGGTGCGGTACTTATTGATTTCGTTTTCAACTTCGTAGGCTTTCTTAGGCATCACATTCTTATAATCGCCCGCAAGGTTGGTGCACATCACCTGCACCGATTCTTCGGCCAAGGCGAACATGCGCTTGAGCTTCTCGGTCATGTCGGGCGCGAAGGTAACGTTCTGCTCGTTGCGGCGCAGGATGGTGCCGGCGATATGCAGGGCGGTGTCGGCGATGCTCTCGATTTCCGACACAATCTTGAACATGGCCCGCACCCGCTGCGTGCTTTCGGTAGACATGCGCGATTCGGTAACTTTGGTGAGGTAGTTGGCGATTTCCACTTCCACCAAATCGCTTTCGTCCTCCATCTTGCGCAACTTCTCCATTTCCGGCTCGAATTCGGCGGCGGGCAGGTCGAGCGAACTCTCCACCCGCTGAAACATACGGAGCGTGTCCTGTCCGTAGAGAAGAATTTCCTGCTGGGCCTGGAAAAGCGAGGCTTCGGGCGTGGACAACAGACCGATTTTGATATGCTTGAGGGTGAAGCTGTCTTCCTGACCCTTGATAGGCAGCATATACGACACGATTTTGGCCATGGGCTTCACCAACCAAATCAGCACCGCCACGTTGATAAGCTTGAAGAGGGTGTTGAACAGAGAAAGCGTGAGCGGCATGGAAGCCAATACCGCCGCCCGCACCACGGGCTGTTCCTCGGGGCCGAACGAGGCGCGCAGCAAATTGGGGTCGCTGTAGAGCGGATTGTATTCGGAAAGGTGCAGGAAAACGCTCAAGTCGCCCACCATTTGCAGGAAGTAGGGGAATACGATGAACATCCACGTGGCGCCGAACACATTGATGAGCATATGCGAGAGGGCGGCGCGCTTGGCCTGGGTGTTGGCCACCGAAGCGGCGAACATAGCGGTGATGGTGGTGCCGATATTCTCGCCGATAATCATGGCCGTGGCCTCCTCAAAGCCGATAAGGCCGCTGGCGCAGACTACCAAGGTGAGGGCGATGACTGCCGACGAACTTTGAAAGATGGCCGTGATGATGGCCCCTATCAGCACGAAGAGGAGCCGTGAGAGAATGCCGTGCGAACTGATGGCGGTTATGAAATTCTGAATGGAGTTGCTTGAAGCCAGATTGTCTACATCCATGCACTCCTGCAGAAAGCGCAGGGCGAGGAACAGCAGGCCGAAGCCCACAATCATTTCGCCCCAGTTCTTGCGCGAGCGTTTCTTCGAGAACAGCAGCGGCAGGGCGCATCCGATAATCGGAAGAGCTAAATCGCTGATGCTGAACTTGCCGAAACCAAGCACCGACACAATCCAGCTTGTGATGGTGGTGCCGATGTTGGCCCCCAGAATCACGTTGATGGAGCCGACCAAGTCGAGCAGACCCGCGTTGACGAAACTCACCACCATAACCGTGGTGGCCGACGAACTTTGGATCAAGACGGTGATGATGAGACCGGTGAGAAGCCCCGTGAAGCGATTGGAGGTCATGGACGACAAGATGTCGCGCATCTTGTTTCCGGCCAGTTTCTGTAAAGATTCGCTCATCATCTTCATTCCGTAGAGGAACAAAGCCAGAGAGCCTATAAGTTGGAGAAAGACAAGTATTCCTGATTCCATCCGCAGGTGTTTTTATTGGACTTGCGACCGTGAAAGTACACAAGCCTCCGCTAAAATTTACCGACCTGTTTATAAAAAGGGGAAAATGTTGATAAAATTTGTATGGTTGCCTCTGCGCTCGACTTTGTGTATCTTTGCCGTTTGGCAAAATTTACCGGCTTATGACAGAAATTAGAAACATCGCGATTATCGCTCATGTGGACCACGGCAAGACTACGTTGGTGGACAGGATATTATATCAATCGCATTTGTTCCGCGACAATCAGGAGAAAAAGGAGTTGATTCTCGACAACAACGATTTGGAACGCGAGCGAGGCATCACCATTCTTTCCAAAAATGTTTCCGTTCGATATAAGGATTATAAAATCAATATTATCGACACTCCGGGGCACGCCGACTTCGGGGGCGAGGTGGAACGTGTGCTGAACATGGCCGACGGGGTGCTTCTTGTGGTGGACGCATTCGAAGGCCCCATGCCGCAGACCCGTTTCGTGTTGCAGAAGGCTTTGGAGCTGAATCTCAAGCCGATTGTGGTAATCAACAAGGTAGACAAGCCCAACTGCGACCCCGAGCTCACGCAGGAAAAGGTGTTCGACCTGATGTTCAGCTTGGGCGCCACCGAAGACCAGTTGGATTTCCCCACGGCTTTCGGCTCGTCGAAAGAGGGATGGATGGGGAAGGACTGGAAGACGCCCACCACCGACATAGCCTATCTGCTGGATCTCATCATCGAACATATCCCCGCGCCGAAAGTGGAACAGGGCAGCACGCAGATGATGATTACCTCGCTCGACTACTCCTCTTATATAGGACGTATCGCCGTGGGGCGTCTGCACCGAGGCACCCTGCAGGCGGGGCGGAATGTGAGCTTGGTGAAGCGTGACGGCACCGTTCAGAAGCAGAAAATCAAGGAACTGTATGTGTTCGAGGGCTTGGGCAAGGAAAAGGTGAAAGACCCGGTGGAAGCGGGCGAAATCTGCGCGGTGATGGGGTTGGAGGGCTTCGAAATCGGCGATACGGTGGCCGACTTCGAGAATCCCGAGGCCATGAAGCCTATTTCGGTGGACGAGCCTACCATGAGTATGCTCTTCACCATCAATAATTCGCCTTTCTTCGGCAAGGACGGTAAATACGTCACCTCGCGCCACCTGCGCGAACGCTTGGATAAGGAACTCGAAAAGAACCTGGCCCTGCGGGTGGAGGAGACCGGATCTCCCGACACGCTTTTGGTCTATGGACGCGGCATTCTGCACCTGTCGGTCTTGATAGAGACCATGCGCCGCGAAGGATACGAACTGCAAGTGGGTCAGCCTCAGGTCATCGTCAAGGAAATAGACGGGCAGAAATGCGAACCTATGGAGGAACTCACCATTGTGGTGCCCGAGGAATTTTCGGGAAAGGCCATCGAATTGGCCACCCAGCGCAAGGGCGAGATCAAGTCGATTGAATCGCAGTCGGACCGTACCCATATCATTTTCTCTATACCGGCCCGTGGTATGATAGGCTTGCGCAACAACGTGCTTACCGCCACAGAGGGCGAGGCCGTCATGGCGAGCCGTTTCGACGGTTTCGCACCGTGGAAAGGTGAAATCGGGCTCCGCCGCAACGGAGCCTTGGTGGTGATGGAAACCGGCACGGCCTATGCCTACGCTATCGACAAATTGCAAGACCGTGGCGTTTTCTTCATCGATCCCAACGAGGAAGTGTATGCCGGACAGGTTATCGGCGAACACATCCGTCTCGACGACTTGGTGGTGAATGTCTGCAAAAGCAAGAAACTCACCAATATGCGGGCTTCCGGGGCCGATGAGGCCACCCATATCGCACCCGCCAGGAAGATGTCGCTGGAAGAATTCATGGAATATATCGGTCCGGACGAATATCTTGAAGTAACGCCGCAACACCTGCGTCTGCGCAAGATTATCCTCGATGAGAACGAGCGCAAGCGTCAGGCCAAACGTGCCGAAAACGCAGAATAAATCTATGGAAAACAGCCGCCGCAAGCCCGATTGGCTCAAAATCCGCCTGCCGATGGGCGAATTGTCGAAAAAAGTGCAGGACACCATCCGCGATAACGGGCTGCACACCATCTGCACCAGCGGGCGTTGTCCCAATCAGGGAGAATGCTGGGGGTGCGGCACGGCCACGCTCATGATTGGCGGCGACATCTGCACACGCGCCTGCCGTTTCTGCAACGTCACCACGGGCAAGCCTCTACCCCTCTACCCCGACGAACCCCGCCATGTGGCCGATTCGGTGCATACGTTAGGGCTTAAGCATGTGGTGCTCACCTCGGTAGATCGCGACGACCTGCCCGACCTCGGAGCCGGACATTGGGCGGAGGTGATACGGACGATGCGTCGGGTGAATCCCGCCACAACCCTGGAAGTGTTGATCCCCGATTTCCAATCGCGGGAAGAGTTGGTGCAGAAAGTGATAAACGAAAGGCCCGATGTGATTTCACACAATCTCGAAACGGTGCGCCGCCTTACGCCTTCGGTGCGCAGTCGCGCCACCTACGACGGCTCGCTGGCGGTCTTGAAGCAGGTGGCTTCGGGCGGCATCACGGCCAAGAGCGGCATCATGCTGGGCTTGGGCGAGACCGAAGATGAAATCCTGCAGGTGATGGACGATTTGCTGGCGGTGGGGTGCAGCGTGATGACGATAGGGCAGTATCTTCAACCCACAAGACAGAATATAGAGGTGAAGGAATACGTCACCCCCGAAACGTTCGCACGCTACAAGCGCATCGGACTCGAAAAAGGTTTCCGTTTTGTGGAAAGCGGTCCCCTTGTCCGTTCCAGCTATCACGCCGAAAGGCATGTCTAAACGAATTCCAATCCGAAGACAGAGGCGAAGTGCGATTTGACAAGCCCGCAGGCTTGGGAGAAGTCGATTTCCTTTCCCAATTCTTTCTGTATCGAAGTGACGCCTTTGTCGGTGAATCCGCAGGGGTTTATCAGATTGAAATACGATAAATTTGTATTAATATTAAGAGCGAAGCCGTGCATGGTGACCGAGCGCGAGCATTTCACGCCTATGGCGCAGATTTTGCGGGCGCGGGGAGAGTGGGGGTCAAGCCAGACACCGGTGGCACCGGCCAGTCTTTCGCCCTTTATGCCATATTCGGCAAGGGTTCGGATGATGATTTCCTCAATGCCGTCCACATAGGCCTTCACACCCACGTGCAGTTCCTCGAGGTTGAAGATAGGATAGCCCACCAATTGACCGAGCCCGTGATAGGTGACGTCGCCGCCGCGGTCCACATGCAGAAATTCGGCATGCTTGGCGGCCAACACCGTGGCGTCGGCCAGCATATTGCTGTCCTTGCCGCTTTTGCCTACGGTAAAGACCGGTTCGTGCTCAACGAAGAAAAGGCGGTTGTTGCCGGTCTCGCCCCGCAATTTGGCTTGCTTCACAGTCTCGAGGGTTTCTTCCTGAAGCTGCCACACTTCCCGATAGGGGCGTATTCCCAGATTTTCGAATCTACAAGCAATCATCTTTCCAATAAAAAAACGGAAGCCTGTGCAGACTTCCGTTTCGTGTTTTGTTGCCCTACCAGGGGTCGAACCTGGAGACTTCAGATCCAGAATCTGACGTGTTGCCAATTACACCATAGGGCAGGCTCTTTTCCTCAAAGAGGGGTGCAAAGATAAGAAAAATCTTCTGCGAAGCCAAAAAAAATAAAAAGTGGGGCGCATGCGTGCCCCACTTTTTTCACAATCACATTAACCCCACATTTCCTCGTCCGAAGGAATACGGATTCTATCGCACAGGGGAGCGATGCGGGTGGTGTTGAGCAGGTGCTTGTAGGTGAAGTTCTCCGAAATGGAGTTGTTGCCCCAAGTACCGCAACCCAGCGTGTTGGTCACAGCCAAACCGTTTTGGATGGCGCCGCCGCCGGTGGTCGAACCGGGAGCGTTCACTACAACACGGCTAACGGTGAGCATTTCGCCCGCCATGATGATGTTGCCCTGGTTGTTGGAGTGAACCACGCAGGTGTGGCCATTGCCTTCCATGTGGAGGTTGTCCAGCATGATGTGCAGACCCTCTTCAAAGTTGTCGTAACCGATGCAACCCATAACCGGGCACATCTTTTCCTTGCAGATCTGGTCGGCTTGGGCGGCACCCACCGCTTCGGCCACGATGGTCTTGGTTCCGGCGGGAATCTTGATGCCGGCCATGTCGGCGATCTTTTCGATGTCCTGACCTACCACGTCGCGGTTCATTGCGTTGTCTTTAAACAAGGTAGCCAAGAGGCTCTTCTTTTCGGCATCGTTGCAGAAATAAGCGCCGGCCTTCTTGAAAGCGGCGAAAACGGCTTCCTTGTCTTTCTTGGGATAGCAGAAGAACTGTTCGCCCGAGCAGATGATACCGTTGTCGAACGTACGGCCGAAAACCACTTTCTTGGCGGCTTCCTCAAAGTTGATGTCGGTATCGAGGATACACTGAACGTTACCCGCGCCTACACCGAAGGAAGGCTTGCCCGAAGAGTAGGCCGAACGAACCATAGGCATACCGCCGGTAGCCACCACAACGTCTACGGACTTCATCAGTTCCTGCGTCGATTCGATGCTGGGTTCTTCAATCACTTGCACCACGTTTTCGGGTACACCCATGGCCTGGATTTTTTCCTGAATCATGTGGACGGCCTTGGCCGAGCACAGTTTGGATTTGGGGTGGGGAGCGATGATGATGGCGTTCTTGGTCTTGAGCGCGAACATGATCTTGCTCATAGGCGTAACCACGGGGTTGGTCATAGGCGTGATACCGGCCACAACACCCACGGGCTTGGCAATGGTAATCATGTCGGTGCGTTCGTCGATTTCGAGGATACCCATCGATTTCTTGTCGCGCAAGTTATACCAGATGCCCTTGGATTTGTTGCGGCACTTGGCAATCTTGTCCTCCAACTTACCCATTTTGGTTTCTTCCACGGCCATCTTCGCCAACATTTCCGCGTTTTCGAAAATGACACGGGCAGTGGCTCTCACCACGGCGTCGCAAGAAGCCTGGTTGAAAGTCCTTTCGAAAATTGCTTGGGCGGCACGAGCTTTGGCCACCATTTCTTTTACTTCCATGATGCTATTTTTGTTTTTTAATTTATTTGTTTTTCAAACGTTAAACGCACAACGTAGAGTTTAGAACAAATCCGCGTAAACCTGACGGATTTCTTCTTCGCTCAGGGGCACGTAGTTGTTGTTGAGCAGACGTTGCTGGGTTTCCAACACCGCCTTGGCGAAGCCGGCCACTTCCTCTTCCTTCATGCCGTAGGTACGGAGTTGGTTCTTCTTGATGAGCTTGCCGAGCAGTTCGTCCAAAGCATCGTAGGGATCGCCCGTGGTGCCGAGCAACTGTTGCAGGTAGGCGTTGAGTTCCTTGATGCGGCCGTTGGGGTTCTTCTTATTATAAAGGTGGAAGATGGCCGTGTAGAACTGGTAGTTGGCCTCTCCGTGGGGCACGTGGTAGTTGCCGCCGAGAGGATAGCTCAACGCGTGAACCGCACCTACGCCCGTATTGCCGAAAGCGATACCGGCGAAGTTGCTGGCCATAAGCATCTCGCCCAAACGTTCGAAACGATAGTCGGGGCCTTTTTCGGCGATACCTTTGAATACGTCGATGATGATGCGCATGGCTTCCTTGCCGAGAGCTTCGGTATAGGGGTTGGATTTGGGCGAAACGAAAGATTCGGTGGCGTGCACCAGAGCGTCGATGGCGCTGCAGGCATAGAACTTGAAGGGAAGGCCTTTCAACAGTTCGGGAACCAGAACGGCGTCGTCGGCCACGATGGCGTCGTCGGCCAAGCCCATCTTGGTGTGCAGGCTCTTGAGTTCGGCAATCGAGATATTGGTTACCTCGCTGCCCGTGCCGCAAGTGGTGGGAAGGATAACCAGCTGTTTTTCCTTCTCGATGGGAATTTTACGCAGGAAAGCGTCGGTAACGTTTTCCACGCCTTTGAGGACGAACACCTTGCAGATGTCGATGACGGTACCTCCGCCCACGGCGATGACGCGGTTGTAGGAATACTGCTTGGCTTCCTTCAGAATCGCGTTCATCATCTCGTCCGAAGGCTCGCCCGCACCGTACTTTTCCTGAAAGATGAAGTGGCAGGGAAGGTTCAACGCCTTCATGAACGGCTCGTAGATAAACTCATTGGTCACCACCAGGTCGTTGGCACCCAAATTGAATTCCTTGGCGAACTCGCCGAAGTGTTCGAATTGACTCAAACGAGTCTTTAATTTGAATAACTGCATGATATTAGTTTTTAAATCTTTTCTTATATTCCTCTTCCAACATGGGGCGGAAATCGGGGTGGGCGATGGCTATGAGGCGTTTGGCGCGTTCACGCAGGCCTACACCCTTCAGTTTGGCCACACCGTATTCCGTCACCACATAATCCACATCGTTGCGCAGGGTGGTTACCGCACCGCCTTGTTTGAGGAAAGGCACGATGCGCGAGGTGGTGCCTTTGGCCGCCGTGCTGGGCATGGCCATAATCGAACGGCCACCCTTTGACCACGTGGCGCCCCTTACATAGTCCACCTGGCCGCCGGTGCCGCTGAATTGCTTCAGTCCCATGGCCTCGCTGGCCACCTGTCCCATCAAATCCACTTCGATGCACGAGTTGATGGAAACCAAGTTGTCGTTCTGACTGATGACGCGAGGGTCGTTCACCCAGTCCACAGGACGCATCTCCACGGCGGGGTTGTTGTTGGCGAAGTCGTAAAGCTCCTTGGTGCCCATCAGGAACGTAGCCACCAACTTGCCGGGCATGAAGTTCTTGCCCTTGCCGTTGATGACGCCCTTATGCACCAAATCCACCACACCGCTCGAAAACATCTCGGTATGGATGCCAAGGTCCTTCTTGTCGCCGAGCGCCATCAGCACCGCGTCGGGGATGCCGCCGATGCCGAGCTGGAGGGTGTCTCCGTCTTTCACGATAGAGGCGCAGTTCTTACCGATGGCAATTTCCACATCGGTGATTTTGGCCGGCGGCAATACGGGAACAGGGCCGTCGGTTTCTACGATATAAGTGAAGTCTTTAATGTTCATGAAGTTGTCGCCGGGGATGTAAGGCATGTTGGGATTCATCTCGGCGATGACGACCTTCGAACGGCGGGCGGCGGGCAGGGTGTAGTCGCAGGAAATGCCGAAGCTGCAATTGCCGTTCTCGTCGGGACGGGAAACCACGCAGACCGTTACGTCGGGTTTGAAATATTCGTCGAACCAAGCGGGTACCTCCGAGAAGTGAATGGGTACGAAGTCGCCGCGGTCTTCGCTGATGGCCGCCCGCGAGTTGCCCGCCACGAAGTTGGTTACGTGCCGGAAATGCCCTTCGGTTTCGGGGGTGAGGTGACAATCGCTCATAATGGTGAACATGTGGAAAATCTCCACGCCGTGAAGACGTTCCATTTGCTTGACCATTTCGGCGGGAACCACCTGCGGGGCGCCCGCAGCGTGTCCGAACACCACCTTGTCGTTGTCTTTAATGGCTTTTACCGCTTCTTCGGCAGTAACGAAATTGCCGTCTTTTCTCCAATCCATGGTATGATGTTTTTATTTCTTACAGTCAATTCCTGTCGTTTTCACGCGCCCGCTCCTCGTCGCTCCATCAGCTTCCTTGCGAGGTCGAGCAGGTCTTCCGAGGTTTCGTTTATCAAATACACACGCCCCACCTCGGGTATTTCCATGCGCAGCGTCTTGTCTATGGTATCCTCCAACGTTATCTGCGCCGAGGGGCAAGTGCGGCACGCCCCCAGAAAAACAAAGCCCACGTCCGTCCCCTTTATCTCCTTTATCCGGACATCGCCGCCGTGGGAAAAAAGAGAAGGACGGATCCGCTCGTCTACGACTTTGCGGACCCGACCTTCGAAACTATTGTCGGCCTTTGAATTACTTCGCGGGCTTGCTGTCTTTGGACACATCGATCTTAGCGATTTTGCGGGCCAATTCCTTCTTGGCCTCCAAATTGCCTTGACGGGCGATCATGATACGTTGCGCTTGAGGCGAACCGGCACCGTGCAGGGATTCGGTGCGGTAGCCTACCGCAGCCGTACCCAGGGTGAGGTTTTCGATAAGACGCAACACACGCATACGGTTTTCGGTCGAAGTACCGGTGGCGCCACGGAAGAATTTTTCCACGTAAGGACCGGTTTCTTTCGAACGAAGGTCTTGCTGCGAAGGCATGGTCACCATAAGACCGCCGGCGATGTCTTCGGCCAGACGGGCGATTTCGTAGGGGTAACGGGTAACGTTCTGCTTGCAGACATTGGCCAGAAGCAGATCGATCTGATAGTTGCCGGCAGGCATCTTCACACCCTCGGCCGAGCAGGCGATACCGCAGGCGTAGAGGGTTTCGTTGAGGTGAATCATCTCGATGAGCTTGTCCTTGATGTGGCTGGCTTTGGGCACACCGTTGTAGTCGGCGGCCAAAGCGGCGGCACCGATAAGAACGTCGCCCACACCTACCTTGCAACCACCGTAGGATTGACGGTGATAGCCGGCGAAACGTTCCACCATCATGCCGGCGAACTGCCATTCGCGACACAGGAACACGCGTTCTTTGGGAACGACAACGTGGTCGAAAACCACCAAGGCTTCGTGTCCGCCGAACTGCGAGTTACCGAGGTCGATTTCGGCATCGGGTTCCAGCTTGCGGGTGTCGCACGACTGACGGCCGTAAATCATGAACACGCCTTTCGCATCGGAAGGAACGGCGAACGAAACGGCATAATCCTTGTCTTCTTCCTTCATGGCGATGGTAGGCATCACAAGGTGTTCGTGACTGTTGATGGCACCGGTCTGGTGAGCTTTGGCACCGCTGACAACGATGCTGCCATCGGGACGAACCTCGTTGATGTGTACGAACAAGTCGGGGTCGGCCTGCTGCGAGGGCGAAAGGTTACGGTCGCCCTTGGGGTCGGTCATGGCACCGTCTACGGTGAGGTCGCCCTTCTGAACGAACTTCATGTATTCCACAAAACGCTTGTGGTATTCGGTACCCATGGCCTGGTCGATTTCGTAGGTGGTGGAGTAGATGGCGTTGAAAGCGTCCATACCTACGCAACGTTGGAAGCAAGCGGCGGTCTTCTGNCCCATAAGACGCTGCATCTTAACCTTGTTGATAAGGTCTTGCGTGTTTTGATGCAAGTGGCAGAAACGGTTTACACGTTCTCCGATAAGGTCGGAGTAAGCGGTCATAAGGTCTTGATACTCTTTTTGCTCGGCCAATTTGTAGGTCATGGCCACCGAGTTGAGCGAGGGACGGATAATAGGGTGATTTACAGGGTCTTTTACGCGTTCCCCGAACATATAGACCTTGAGGTCCATTTTCTGGATGCTTTTGATGTACTCTTCGGCTGTCATCATAGCGCAAGTCGTTTNTTAGGTTTGTATTTGTTTGTTTATTTTTCTTGTTTTGTATACGTTATGCCCTTCTTCGGAGGCTTCCTCCAAAGGGCCCACGAAGTTAATAAAGTTTTTGATAAAAAACTATTGCGGAGCAGGAAAAGGAAAGAAACGTCCCTCCGCTTGCACGGCTGAACGGGAAAACATACCCCAATTAAAGAAGTTCGGTCGGAAAAGTGTGAATTTGTGCTTTTATAATACTCTAAAACAAATTTGTGTTTTTGTTCTGGATTTTAGGAAACGGCAATACATGGTGATATCGTGGCTTATGCGAATCCTTAAAAAAAAACAATATAAAAGGTTGTAATATTATAACCATTTTAAAAAACTTTTATATCTTTGTGGGGTTTATTGATAAATTCAAATCCACATGAAGTATCTCAACCTAAAGAAGGCATTGGCCGCATGGCAGGCTCTCCAACCGCTGTCGGAGAAAGACAGGGAGAGGCTTAGTCGTCGCTTTACGGTTGACTTCAACTACAATAGCAACCATATCGAAGGCAATACGCTCACTTATGGACAAACGGAAATCCTTTTGCTCTTCGGAAAGGTAATCGGCGAGGCGGATGCACGCGATGTGCAGGAAATGACAGCGAGCCATGTAGGTTTGAAGATGATGACCGAAGAAGCCGCCGTAAAGGAAATGCCTTTGACGCAGAACTTTATCCGCTCCCTTCACAAAACCTTGTTACGTGAAAATTACACGGTGTATCGCGATTTGCCGGGTGGCATACAGACAAGTTACGTAATACATGCCGGACAATACAAGACCCGCCCCAACAGCGTGATTACACGATACGGAGACCGATTCGAGTATGCCTCACCGGAGGAAACGCCGAGACTGATGGCGGACTTGGTGGATTGGTACAACGACACAGAACAGGCAGGAAAACTCTCCCCTGTGGAGTTGGCCGCCCTATTTCACTACCGCTACATACGCATACATCCTTTCGAGGACGGCAATGGCCGAATTGCCCGACTGTTGGCGAACTTTATCCTGGCTCGCCACGACTATCCGATGATTGTGGTCCGTAGCCGCAAGAAGAGCGATTATCTGGAAGCCTTGCATCAAACCGACCTCGAAATAGGCCCTGTGCCTGCCGACGGAGCCCATGCGGACATCAAGGACATCCGTCCCTTTTTGAAATATTTTAATCATCTGGTGGCCACGGAGATTTATAACGATGTGCTGTTTGTAAGCGAGAAGAACGAGAATGTGTGGTGGTATGATGGTGAACGGATTGTATTCCGTACTTCCAATTATACGAAACTCTTGAATGCTATGCGGACTCAGCCCTCATTGACGCTTGCGGATATGAAAGAGGAAACGGGCATCAGTGTGACAGCCATACAGAAACTGCTAAATCAACTGATATCCAAAAAATATGTGGAACGCGGGGAGAGGAACGGACGCTGGCGCGTGTTTGTGACGCAATAGAGGAATCGCACGGCCTCCATTTTCGATGTCGACCGATATCAAGCAGTATCTTAAATCCATCGTTCATTTCAAACTTTCGTTTTCCATAACTGCACCTGCTGCCTGCAAAGATAGGGAAAAAGTAAATCTATCTGTTGTCTGTAGGTGAGTAGAGCGTGGATGCTATGAAATTGCGACGAAACCATCGCCATGTCCACCAGATAAAGTTCTTTTTCATCATGAAACTATGGCGACTGCCGGGAAGTCTTACAGCTACGGTATATCGTCGGGAATTGTAGGCGGGAGTTATACATTCCACCTTTTCCGGATGTCTTAGGGGAAAAATAGGATAAACGATATGTTTAGGTGCTTTCTGGCCCTTGAAATGCGAGGAGTCATCTCCATACCCGATACATTTTACCATATTTAAACGGGGCGTGAGCACAAAACTATTCCACTTGAGAAGATAAAGCCTGAATTGCCAGTCCCATGAATCCGCCTTACCTTGTCGGGTAAGTAGGTATTGGTCTTTTTTGTTAAGCCATTCTTTTCTTTCTGCATGAATGCGCCGCATAGCGTTTTTTAGGTCTTGACGACTGTAGTCCCGCAGAAAAAAGTCGAATTTGTCCCATACCCGTTTCCATGTAGCCCATCCCCAACCGGAAAAATCCGTTCTGAAGAAATAGGAATCCTCTGTATAAGGAATATTTTCTCCATAAAATCCGTTGATGGCCGCCACACTTTCATCGTTTTCATAACGTTCCAACATCTGGGTACAGAAAGGGAAAAACTCCGGATGCGGAATGATATCGTCTTCCATAATAATACCCTTGTCCACATGAGAGAAAAACCATGATATGGATTCAGCTACGTTGAGACCGCAACCCACATTGCTTTCCCTGAAAAATGTTTTCAGTTCGCAATCCCAATCGATACCTTTAAGAATTTCCTTGGTGCGTTGGCATTTCTCAATATCATCCGGACGGGAAGGCCTCGGGCCATCGGCGGCGACAAACAACCTTTTGGGACGAATCTTGCGAATTTCCTCAAAGACGGCCCGTGCTGTGTCAGGACGGTTAAAAATGATAAACAATATGGGTGTGGAGAAATGGCTATCTTCCATAAATCATAATTTTTAGGGATTTATATACTTAATTATACTATCAAATATAAGTAAGAGAATTTTTACAATTACAAATCGTGTCTTATAAAATTTTCAAAATCAGAATAGTCAATAGAGGCGTTTTGTAAAAGTTCCTTAACAACTATAACTTCTACTACCATTTTAGGTCTGACTTTCGAGTCTGCCCTGTACTCCACAAAAGGTATTTCTATATAAGAGGAGTTCTTCCCATTGTAAAGGAAAACTTTGCCACTGTTAAACACTATATCTCCGCAATACCCTTTTGACATAAGGAAGCGTGAAAGCAAATGAAAATTAATATATAGTTCGTTCTGCTCTTGGGAGTTCAACATTTATCTCTATTATTGAGGGGTTTTCAATGTGAGTATCAAACACCCGCTCTGTTTCGGAGACAAGATACTCATCGGCAAAGATAGGAGGTTTAGCCGAATTTTCGGAGACTTGCCAACCATAACTCCTCATATTTGTAAAAGCGAGTCTGTTTTTTAAGGCAATTATAAGGGAGTGTTTTAAGTCTTTTATGACGTCTTGTATAGATTCGCCCTTTATACAGAAACTTCGTATGGCCGGGCAATAACCAGCATACAAACCACCTATTGTTCGTTTGGAACGTTTAAATGCCACAATCTTAACAGTTACAGTCATCTTAATAATGTTTAAGTTGTTAAAAATAAAAACTTTTATATCGGTTATTCGTGTCGCAATAACAAATTAATACAAATTTACTACTTTTGCAAGCATAACAAACAGCTTAAACAATGGAAACACTGCTTAACTTCCTACACGCTGTCATGGTTATAGCGATAGCCGCCCTTATTGTCGGATTGATAGCCCCTACAAGAATCTATTGTAAGTCCAGAAAGTACGTTGCAATATATTTCGGAATACCACTTGTACTATGTTATTTTATATCCAAACCCGTATCGAATAAGGTTGAACGCCAGAAGGCCCAAAAGGATTTCGAACAAATGTTGCAAGAGATAACGGAAGACCCAGAAAAGGATGCCTACTATCGTAAAAAAGCATACGAACTCTATTCGGAACATTGTGGCAAGAGTAGTCAAGCAACAGAAAAAACGAAGCCCCAAAAGAAGGCGGCCGACTTTTCCTGCACATTAAAAGATTTCTCATTCAGGAAATCTTTCGGAGATAGTCACTATGGTTTGGGTTCTACCGCCGATGGCATTTATCTTATAGTAAACATCTCTATAAAGAATCTTAGCGATGTGCCCCGCAGGTTTCCCTTTAACGATTTTTACGTTACAGACACAAACGGAGCTCGGTACACATTCCAAGACCATGCGACTTATCTATTCCGCACAAGCAGCTTTACCGATTGGGATTTTGAAAAACTCGATGGGACGAGGATGTTTCAGCCGAATGTTTCTACAAGAGACTGCATGCTGTTTGAAGTTCCACAAAGAGGGGCGTACTATCTGAATGTCGCAGGGAGTCCGACAGCCGTTATCCTTGAATAACGTATTCACTTCTTCCTCGGGTCGAACTTGGCGGCCTTGTCAAT
>JAAVBQ010000003.1 GCA_014803485.1 bacterium
TCTTGTTCCATAGCTATTGGTTTAATCCACCAAGTATAAAGGCTTCAACCCTCGGGAACAAGCGATAACTAAATATTATCATTGAAAATGACCATAAGATATTTCGGTAAACAAGTCCAACATTTTATTACAGAATATGCACAAGCCATCTCATCAGGTACAGCTGCTATTTTTGCAGGTGCAGGATTGTCGTGTAATTCTGGATTTGTAAACTGGAAAGAGCTATTGCGAAATATTGCAGAAGAAGTAAATTTAGATGTTGACAAAGAAACTGATTTGATTTCATTGGCTCAATATTATAAAAACGAAATGGGTGGAAATCGCAGTAAATTAAACAATGAGATTTTATCTCATTTCACAAAGAGTGTTGGCAATAATAAATGTATGGATATTTTGGCAACTCTCCCAATAGATACATATTGGACAACAAATTATGATCATACTATAGAAGACTCATTACGACAACATGGAAAAGTTGTTGATGTAAAAATATCTCAAGCTAATTTAGCTGATAATTTACCAAAACATAATGCTGTTGTATATAAATTTCATGGAGATATATCTTCTCCAGCAGATGCAATTTTAACAAAAGACGATTATGAACTCTTTGATATTACACACAAATTATTTATTACATCTTTACAAGGTTGTTTGGTTAGTAAAACATTTGTATTTATTGGATATGGATTAACCGACCCTAATCTTCTTCAGATTCTTAGCAAGATAAGAATTTTGTTGGGTGAAAATTGTAGAATGCATTACTTTTTAACAAAAAAAATATCAAAAAAAGACTTTAAAACCTTGCAAGAATACGACTACGCATGCGTTAAAAGAGAATTGATTCTAAAAGATTTACAACGTTATGGAATACGCGGAGTCGAAATTCAATCCTATGAAGACATTCCTCATATTTTTGAATGTATCCGAAAATTATATTTTCTAAATAAAATATTTATTGCTGGTAGTTGTAGAAATTATGGAAATTGGAATTATAAAGATGCCTACGATTTTATGTATAATCTCGGATATCAATTAATAAAAAGAGGATTTCATATATCAACGGGATTAATTGAGGGAGTTGGTCCACAAGTTGTAAATGGTGCTTTGACAGCAATTGAAGAATACCAATTAAATATCGATTCAACTTTAACAATTAAAACTCTTCCTCTTATTCAGGGTAGCGATAAACATATTAAACCTACAGCTAAAAAGAAGTTTCAAAACAATATGATCTCAGAGGCAGGTGTAATTTTATTTCTTTTTGGAAACCAATATTACGATAATGTTCTAGAAATATCTCGTGGAGTCATGCATGATTATGAACGTGCCAAGGAACATAATAAATACATTATTCCTATTGGATCTACGGGATATGCATCTGAATATATCTTGAATGATATTGAAAAAAATATTGATAAGTTTCCTTATTTGATTCCATTTCTTTCAAACCTTAAGATTGAAACAGAGCCATCCAGATTGGTAATCTTAATTTTCGAAATCATTGAATACATCAGAAACAACATTGAATCGTTTTAATAAACAAGACAATGCAAATTTGGAAAGGAGAAAGTCTTGTCTGTCTATATGCTCTTTCGCAAATAAACCATTCATCTTATTCTTTATAATTGAAAAAAGGATTCGATCGTAATTATCTGCTATATATTCTTTTTTTTGAAGACATAATTCTATGCATTTTGCAATATTGCTAATTTTTATAAGAGATGTAAAATCATTCGTGTGGCAATAATAAAAGTCTTTTACAAGAGCCGTCAAAATAGGATGGTTGATTGATAATATTTTCTCTTTTTTCTTCACAAGCTTTAAATATTGGTCTAAAATCTTATTGACGGCAAAGTTTATATCTTTTGATGTCCTTAAATAAGCTACATTTATGCCTTTTAATATCGAATACTTTGCGGGGATATCACTTTTATTTTGATTATATAGCAATGGTAATATTTTTGTTTTTTGTTGCAAAAAAATGTCAAGTTCTTTTAGACACCATTCTTTCTTCCAATATGAATGATCAAGTAGAAGTATGGCACCTTTCCAATATTGTACTTCATTTAATACATTGTTTATGTTTTTGCATACATCACAACCTAAAGGAACTTCGGTTTTATCAACCCATAATCGAAGATGATAAGCTTCTAAAACGTCTATTAGTTCAATAGCTATTGAGGAATAGGTGTCTCTAGAATAGCTAAAAAAGAAGTCATATTCACTGATTTGTATCTCATCCATAATATTTAGTTATCGCTTGTTCCCGAGGGTTGAAGCCTTTATACTTGGTGGATTAAACCAATAGCTATGGAACAAGAGATGAAAACGATTACGCAGGCCATTGAGGAATTGTTATGGCATTGCAGATTTGAAAAGAAGTTGGACGAGAAGACGATACAGGCGTATAGGGTTGACCTGCGGCAAATGGCGGAAATCGTGGGCGCGGCAACGGATATATTCGCGATGACGAAGACCGATATCAAGCAATATCTTCAAGCCATCGCCCATTTCAAGCCCAAAACCATCAAACGAAAAGTGGCGACATTACGTTCGATGCTGAACTATCTGGAATGCGAGTACGAAAACTATATCAATCCGATGCGCAAAATGCAGATCAAACTGAAGGAACCGATACGCCTGCCTGTTGTGATGACGATTGAAGACATGCGTCGGATATTCGCTTTCCTGTATCGACAAACCAGCTGCCATACCCAAAGTACCTACGCATACACGGCAGCCGTCCGGAATATCGCCGTCATCGAGTTGCTTTTTGCATCCGGCATGCGCGTCAGTGAGTTATGCAATCTCCGAAACAAGGATGTCGATATGGAAAACGGAGAAGTGCGTATCATCGGAAAAGGCAACAAAGAACGAATCATTCAACTCTGTCAACCAGATACCATGAAAGCCCTCCGGAAGTGGATAGAATTAAAGAAGGACGCATATAATCCGCAAGCTCCCTTCTTTACCAATCGCCTGCATCGAGGCTTATCCACACAATCTGTGCGTCAGATGGTTCGCCTTATCATTTCGGCTACAAACATCGAAAAACATGTCACGCCCCACACATTCCGTCACACGTTTGCAACCCTGCTGCTGGAAGAGGATGTGGATGTCCGCTACATTCAAAGTCTGCTTGGCCATAGTTCCATCGCCACGACCCAGATTTACACGCATGTAAACCCGAGCAAACAGCGGCAGATTTTGCAGACCAAACACCCCCGGAGGCGGATTTGAATGATGGTTCGATAGAGATTGCAGCCACTTCTTGCTCGATTGCGCGAAAACCATATTTTTGTGAACTGAAATTAGCATTGGGTTATATGTTGAGTTCACCAAATAAAATTTCCTTATTGCTGCTTCAACAGCCGCAAACCGTTTTCAAAGTGGCGGATATCGCTATGATTACCGGGATTACGGATGCGGTATCCATTGCACAGAGAATGGCCTATGCCATCAGGAAAGGATGAAATACGGTGTCGGAGAACATAAAATCAAGGTAGAGATATCCAAACGGGATTTTGGAGACACCTATCATATGGAGCGTTTGTTGGGCTTTTCTGTTAAATTGATGGACAAGCAGAACATGTTCGCCCATAAGCTATGTGCGATGCTCGACCGTAATGAAATCACCAATCGGGATATATTCGACTGTTGGTTCTATATGGAACGGCGAACCCCCGTCAACCGGCGGATTGTGGAAACACGAATGAAGCAGACATTAGAGGAATATCTACAGCGTTGTATAGACTATTTATCGAAAATGTCGGATAAAGGTATGCTCAATGGGCTTGGCGAGTTGATGGATCCGGACATGAAACAATTTGTTAAAGCCAATCTCCGCAAGGAAACCATCCAACTGTTGGAGTTCTATAAAGCCTATCCGATAGAATGCTGTTGAAATTAATCATCCTAATCTACGTTTCTGGCTCTTTTCTTTGTTTTATGTCCATTTCGAGAAAAACAGCCAGAAAAGGTTATGTCATTATAACCCTTTTTAAAACTTTTATATCTTCATGAGGTTTATTGATAGATAATATCCACATGCAGTATCTCAACCTAAAGACGGCAATGGCCGAATTGCCCAACTGATGATGAACCTTATCCTGGCTCGCCACAACTATCCGATGATTGTGGTCCATAACCGCAAGAAGATCGAGAATGTGTGGTGGTATGATGGAGAATGGATTGCATTCCGGACACCCAATTACACGAAACTACTGAATGCGATGCGAACGAACCCCATGTTGACGCTTGCGAATATGAAAGAGAGAACAGGTATCAGCGTGACAGTCATACAGAAACTGCTAAGCCAACTGATATCCAAGAAGTATATGGAACGCGGCGAGAAGAACGGCAACTGGCGCGTGTTTGTGGCGCAATAAAAAGGGATGCCTCTTACATGCTCCCCACCTACTTCCTGCCGTTTTGATACGGCTTCTCGTTGAATTTCGTAATGAGGAAAAAACAGATTGAAACCCAGCGCCCTGTGGGACGACCCCAGCTACACACCTATGACACAGAGTTATATACGGTTTGAACATTAATCATTCTGAATTTATTATTATTTTCGAAAATTTTATTATAATTGCACGAGATTGTAAAAACAATGTGCGAAAATGCTATTCAATTCATTAGAATTCATCCTATTCCTTCCAATAGTATTCTATCTATACTGGGCACTTCGCCCTTGGGTAAGAATACAGAACTTCTTTGTGGTACTTGCCAGTTACCTCTTTTACGGATGGTGGGATTGGCGTTTCTTATTGTTGATTGCCTTTACAACCCTGTGCAGTTATACGAGTGGACTCCTTATGGAAAGATTCCGAGAACGAAAAGGTGTTCCCAAACTTGTCTGTATATCCAACATCACCCTAAACCTCGGTATCCTCTTCTTGTTCAAGTACTTCAACTTTTTTGCCGAGAGCCTCATTTCCCTTTTGTCCACGATCGGGTTACAAACGCATCCTACAACCCTTTCGTTAATTCTGCCTGTCGGTATCAGTTTCTACACCTTCCAGGCCATCGGTTATACCATCGACGTATATAAGGAGAAGATTCCTGCAGCGCGAGACAGTATAGCTTTCTTTGCCTTTATCAGTTTCTTCCCTCAGTTGGTGGCGGGGCCTATCGAGCGGGCTTCCCGGCTGTATCCTCAGTTTTTAAGGCAACGAACTTTCGATTATCAACAGGCGGTGCGTGGATGCCGTTTGATTCTGTGGGGATTCTTCAAGAAAATCGTAATAGCCGACGGCGCGGCCGAAATTGTAAATGCCATTTTCGGAAACGCTGCCGCATACAACGCCTCCTCACTTTGGTTGGGTGCCATTTTGTTTACTTTTCAAATTTACGGAGATTTTTCAGGCTATTCCGATATCGCTATCGGTACGGCGAGGCTGTTGGGTATCAACCTAATGAAGAATTTCGATAAACCCTACCTATCCCAAAGTATACCGGAATTTTGGAGACGGTGGCATATTTCGCTTACCACGTGGTTTCGAGACTATATCTATTTTCCGTTGGGAGGGAGCCGATGTTCCAAGGCAAAGTGTCTTCGCAATACGATGATTGTATTTTTGCTGAGCGGACTTTGGCACGGTGCCAATTGGACTTTTGTAGCGTGGGGGCTGTATCACGCCCTCTTTTTCATTCCCCGGCTGTTGAGCGGTAAAAAGGAGAACGGAAACACTCGTTTCCCGCTGCTTTCGGTAGCCATAACATTCCTTATCGTAACCATCGGATGGGTATTGTTTCGAGCCGATAGTCTCTCTTCTGCCTTTGTCTTTCTAAAAGGAATGGTGTGCGGGGGTGGCGGAATGCCTCTTTTGGTAGGTCTGCAATCACGCAAAACTTTAGAATGTTTCATAGGCATCATCGTGCTGATTACAACCGAATTTTTGATATCCAAACGACCGGATTATATTGCCCTATTGCGTCGCCCATCGTTTAGCCTACCTCGGCGAATCGCATACTTAATCATTGCCGTCTGGACATTTTTACTTTATTGTATCGACCAATCCTTCCTTTATTTTCAATTTTAAAGAATGAAACGTTTCTCATTACAGATTTGGATATTCATCGGTGTGATGACGGTTACCTTGGTGTTAATCGGCACAGTTCTTCCTTACAATCAGAACGGTTATTTGCGGGAATTTTTTGTCAAAGAAAGAATATTACAGAATCCCGAACGACATCCAGCCATTATTCTTGTAGGCGGTAGCAATGTAGCATTTGGATTCAATTCCCCTTTTATCGAGGATTCTTTAGGTATTCCCGTCATCAATACAGGACTAATATCAGGTCTCGGACTTAAATGTATGGTCGAAAAAACTCTTCCATACTTAGAGAAAGGAGATATTCTTGTTCTTTCTCCTGAATATGAACATTTTTTCGAGAACGTAGCGTATGGTGCGGTGGCTCTTACAGACCTTTTCTTTCTGAACAAAGGTAAAGACGCCTATATGTTGAATCCGATACAGTGGCGCATATTGATTCAAAATACCCCCCGTTCTTTACGAAACAAAGTAGAAGACCAAATCATAGGACACTTCTTCCCTAACAAGGAAACGGTATATCGACTTTCCTCTTTCAACAGCAATGGCGATGTAGTAGCCCACTGGCAACAAAAACATGATTTACTTAAAATTACAACCAAAAAACAAGCACCAAGGAAGATTAATGCACGCTTCGTGGATTGGCTTGGGGAACAATTGCAAAACATATCGGAAAAAGACATACACACCGTTATACTTCCACCCATATTAGCGGCGACAAGTTTTGCCAATATAAAAGATGAAATTGATTTGGTCGATTCGGCTCTAAGGAAAATTGGATTTCCTTTTATTTGCGCTCCTGAAGAAATGGCTTACCCTGATTCCCTCTTCTATGATGGAGTCTATCACTTGGACAGCCTCGGCGCCGCCATTCATTCGGATGATTTGATTCGGATACTGAATGAGCACAATATCGTTCCCCGTCAGAACGTAACAATAAAATAAGTAAAACACGTCAACGAAAAACTACACAACGCCCCCTTTCCTTACTCTCCTCTTCTACTCTTTCCCCACATCGAACACAATATACGCATCAGGTATTGATAACTTTCCCGGAGCATCACCGACTTGGTCAGATATAACCCTCCGATATATAAAACCGCCACTATCAGTACTTTCAATACGACGGAAAGATACATATTCGTGATTCCCGTCCACTTGAGCAACAGATAGGCCACACCTATGGCTACGGAGGCGATACCCGCATACGAAAACACATCCCCGACAAGATGCCATAGCTTATAGCCCACCTCTTTCCTGACAAAGAAATACCAAAGAAAGAACCCCAACACCTGTACCCCCATTCCCGAAATCAACATTACGCGGATACCAAACGGATGCAATAGGAAAAGGCATAATATCTGCAATCCCCCCGAAATGGCCGACACCCAAAAATAGAGATCGGAACGCCCTCTTTCGGCCAGCACATCCGAAAAGACCCGGGTCATCACATAAAAAGCATATCCCACCGCCAAGATGCTCAACATCTCCGCACTTTCCAACCATTTCCCGGTAAGCAGTATCACAATGAACTCACGGGCGATGAATGCAAGGCCGAACATAATGGGGAACCCTACGAAAGCCGTGAAACGCACCAATTTCCGAAATGCGGCATAATACCTCTCGCGTTCCGCTTCCATATCAATGGCGGCCAAAACCGGTTGCGTGACATTCCAAAGGGGTGTTGTGATTAAAGAAAATCCCATCGTGCTCCACTTGTTGGCCTGATTGTAGTTCCCTACGGTTCTTATCGAGAAAAACTTAGCCAAAAATATGGTGAACAGGTTATTGTTGATGATGGTCAAGATAGCCGTACCCAAGAGTTTCACACTATAGGAGAACATCTCGCGCAAAGGTTTTAGGGAAAAACTCAAAGTGGGTCTCCACTTAGAATAAACATAGCACAAAACCATATTCAAGAAACTGTATATCAGATTTTGTGTAACAATACCCCAATGTGCGAAACCCCGAAAAGCCAAGACTATCCCCACCACGTTCGAAACCACCAGACATATCCACATGGATAGCGTACGTTGTTTAACAATCAAGGTTTTAAACATATATGCAGAAGGAGCCACAGTCAAACACGAAAACAATATGTGTAAAAAAGCGTAGCGCGACAACGCCGTCAAACGCGGTTCGTTATAAAAACGGGAAATGAAAGGGGCGCAAAAGAACAAAACGATATAACACGCCACACCCACCGAAAGACTAAACCAAAATACGGCATTGAAATCTTTATGTCTCAGCCCCGGGCGATTCACCAAAGCCTTCGTGAAACCGCTTTCGCAAAAAGTCGCCGCCAATTGGCTGAAAATAGCCAGCAATCCTACAATTCCGTAGTCTTCCGCATTCAGCAAACGGGCCAAAAAGATGCCGAATACAAGACTCATGAATTGGAGCATCACCGAGCCGAACCCGCCCCAAAGCAAACCTTTCGCCGTCTTATTCTTTAAATCTCCGGGAACCATTGCTTACAAAACCATTTTTCTGTTGAACCTCGCATATACCCGAAACAACATTATTGCCAAAACCGGCAGATGGTTGAAAAGGCCGAGAGACCATCTCACCGACAAATTTTTCTTATAATACGGATTCTGCCTATAGTTCGGAACCCATTGCCTGCATCGCGAAAAAATCTCCCGCACCTGACGCCTGCTCCCGCCATCCGTCGCAGTTACACAAAGCGGCAGCAAAAAGCCTTTCTTGATAAACAGATAATCCAATTCACTGGCAAAATCCGCATATAGGTTTTTCTTTGCAAGCGTATCCAATAATAAGGCGAACACCTCCGTTTTCTGCCCTTCCTTGTGCGGGTCGAATGTATGGGAAACCGATTGTGCATGCATCACATAGTGATAGAAACATTCCGGAACATAACTCAATATCCGCGCGTGCATCACCACCATCCACACAAAAAAGCTATCTTCCGAAAAACGATAAGGAGGAAATGTGATTTCATTCTGCAAAAGAAACTCCCTTCGATAGAGAGCCGTCGAAAAAAGGGCGACAAAACGGGTAAGGATGAACTTGCGCGTGTCGTCGTTCACCTGACCTTTTGCAACGGACGGTTGCCGTAAAAATTCCTTATGTCCGTCCGCAAAATCCTTCACAGCTTCGGAATAGCACCAATCCGCCTCCATTTTTTCGGCCTCTTCATACAAANGCCCGTACATCTGCGCCTCACACCAATCNTCACTATCCACAAANGCCACATACTTACCTCTCGCCCTCCTAAGCCCTTCGTTCCGCGCAGCGGCAACACCCGAGTTCNGAGGCATTTCCGCCACAACGATTTCCTCTCCCTTCGGATGCGTCCGCTTTATATCCCGCACGATATCCATTGCGCCATCGCCGCCCTTGTCGTCCACCACAATAATCTCCACATCCGACAATGTCTGCCCNAACAGCGACTCCAAACAACGCCGGATGTATTTTTCCGTTCTATAAACGGGAACGATGACCGAAATTTTCACAGTATNCATACATCATCTGCCTATAATCCTCAACATCTCCTCCACCCGCTTTTCGAAAGTATGCCCGTTCATAATGATGGCGTGCGCCGCCGAAGCCTGCTCTGTCATATCATGATGCAAGGCATAATCTACTTTCTGCAACATTTCTTCTTCCGTACGATACAGCCCCACCTCCCCGTTCGCGAACAAAGACGCGATATAGGGATTATAATCGCAAACCTGATAAGCCCCCGCCCCGCAAGCCTCAAAAAGCCGTTGATTGGCGCCACAGAATGTCTGCGCGTGATGGATATTCAACGCCACCCTGCAACGGCTGAACAATTCATTCACCTTGTCGGGCGGGATATTCACATTTTTGTAAATATGACGTTTTTCCCGGAACAACCATTTGACAGGATTCTTGAAGTACGGCTTGTAGGCTCCGTAAATCAAGATCCTCGCATCGGGAAAATGCTCCACAATACTGTGCAACAAGGCTATTCGCTTGGGGCTGGTATAGATGGTCGCCACAAACAGGATATCTATATCTTTCGGCTTGCCCGCCATGGGATAATAGACCGATGTGTCGCAAGCCAAAGGCAAAAAATAGGCCTTCTTTCCGACAGAAGCATAGTAGTCCACATCTTTCTGCTCAAAACAAAAGACGGCATCGGCATGGTCGATATGAAGNTTGCACCNTTCCCTGTCCGGACGCAACACGCTGTCGTACATCCATAAAATCACCTTGGACTTTTGCCGAAAATAATCCAGACGCTCATCTAAAAGAATAGTTCCATTATAACTAAAGACAATATCCGGCTGATACTCATCATATACTTTCTTGATATACGAATCATATCGGACGCGGCTTCTTTCACGCAANCGTTCCTTGTCTCTCGCCAACTTATGCCTCCATCGNAGNNNCCCCTTAAACGGATGTATCGGCTCATCGTAGGTTTCAATCCNCACTTCATAGCCCAAAGAGGAAAACGCCCGTCCCACACTTTCCTGATAGTTGAAAAANGGNGTGGATATAATCAGAACCTTCGGCATAATCTATTTCTGCGCTTGGATGATTTGTTGNATTTTCGTATTGTCTCCGTAAATACAGGGCGAATCGTAGGGCCTGTCGGGATAGGCACCGTATTTGAGCCTTATCCTCAGGCCGTTTNCCTTGATGAACCGTTCCACCATTTCGGCCAACGAAACCGGACGTCCCGTACAACAGTTGATGATACCCTTTACCTTGTCTTGCAGAATAGCCGCCGATATCTGCTCCGCAAGCTCGTCCACCGACATGAAATCGTATTGATTCTTGCCTGTCGTGAAAGGGAACTCCTGTTTTCCNTCCTTATCCGCTTCCAACAACTTGGTGAATATCGAATGGTTCCTTACATCGTCTCCGTAGATATAGAACCCCCTCAACCACTGGAACGTGTAATCTTTATCGCGTGCGGTAAGAAACAAGGNCTCCCGTAATGTGTTTTTAGCAATAGCGTATAGAGACTGAGGATGACAGGGCGTATTCTCATCAATGGCGCCTTCATGATACCCCACCTCGTGCATGGTTCCCATCACGGCCAAGTGCTTCAACCCACTGTTCATCATCGATGTCAGGAAAGTGTAATGTTTCGGCAAATCCAAGATATGTTTGTCGGAATTATGCACGAATCCGTCCCGCCACGCCAAATGCAGACAGACATCAGGACAACCGGCATAACGAAAAATGTCCGTCTCGCCCTTTTCTTCGAAAATATCACACGCCATCGTCCGGGCCCGTTTATCGACATTCTCCGTCCGCACATCGCAAGCCACCACTTCATGACCCTTGTTCAGCAAGGCCTTNACTACGTTGCTTCCTATGTAGCCGTTCGCTCCTGTTACCAGTATTTTCATATTTTTTCCCATCTATGGGTTTCAAAGTTAAACTTTTTAATGATTTTNGCNGGCATNCCCACCGCCACCGAGTAATCCGGTATNTCGTGCGTCACCACCGAATTCGCTCCGATAACACAATGCTTGCCCACCGAAGCCCCCAATATGCAAACGTGTTCGCCCAACCACGAACCCTCTCCGATTCGCACTTCCGAAAGCGGTTCCACGGGCTGTTTCCATATCGGCGTATCTATATCCTCAAAACCGTGCCGACTATCTAAAATACAAACTTTGTCGGCGGTAAGCACATCTTTCTCAATCACAATTTTCCGCACGGCATAAATATGATTGAAATTGCCGATGCGACATCCATCGCCTATTTGCAATAAGGGAGAGGAAGATATCCCGCAAGAAGGCGCACCTAACCACNCCGCATATCCTACATACACGCCATTGCCCACAACTATGTTTTGGGGGCCGTCCAAACGCATGGGCGCCACCAACTTGCTCCTGCGCCCAAAATGCTTNAACCGGAACGGATACACGAATAACGAATGAAAGATGGAATCTATTCGTTGCAACATATCTTTTCCTCCAATGCTTTTGTCAGGTTTTTCACATTCTCCACTTCTGTCAGGCGAGAATCGGAAAGCACATAGTTTCCAGGATACATCGCTTTCAAATAGGCTGCAAAATAAGGAACAAACTCTTTTGAAGCCTCCTCTCTCGAGGGAAACCGAGCCAAAATTTCCCGCAACTCCTCTGCAAAATTGAAAATATCCCTCACCTTGTAACAATACCGATAGGTGTCATAAAAAACATGTCCGAGCGCCACAACAGGTTTTCCATACATCAAGGCCTCCCACCCTACCGTACTTGTCAAAACCACCACCGCTTCGGCTTTTTGTATCAACTCATGAGAATCCACCCATGGATCAACGACCCTTACATTTGGTAACTTTCTCATTTCCTTATAAAACCGCGTATCCCGATGCCCCAACTCCGCATAGTGTTCCTTTACATATAAGGTATACCCTCCCGGCATATTTTTAGCCAACATTCGGACCGTATCGGCCTGATCCGCAAAATCGGTGGCTTTTACCAAAGTGGATGCCTCGGGCTGATAATGCAAAGGGAATAAGATGAATTTCTCGTTCCCTACNGGTTGTTGATAGTAACGGGCTTGACGATGATAACGGAAATACGTCAATCTCGGCTTGATGGAGGCATGAAAGGTTTCGTAATCGTAGAAATTCCGACGGGCAAACATATCGTTCTTCACAAACACCGCTATTGGTCGCAAGAAATTTCGCCACAGAGATGGTTTCCTGCCTGTTTTCGCCATATATGCCGGCTTTTCATGGCGTTGCCTGATAGCCTGTAGCATTTCCTCCGCGTCTGTATAATCGGAGGGGGCAAGTTCCCCACGATTCTGATAGAAATATTCTAAATCAGGATAATGAGTAAACGGTTCATCCGTAAAAAGGATTTTTTCATACGAAAGGTTGCGGGGAACGCTATAACCTATATAGCGACAACCTCTTGCCTTGCATACGTAATAAAAAAGATAGGCCGAGAATATCGCGACTTCTTCGTTGACAAAGAAATCGGGGTTTTCTTTTTCCACAATATCCACAATGAAAAGGTAGTGCAGCTTGATGAATTTCACCGCATCCTCCTCTTTCGGATAATTTACCAGAAACCTATCTGTATAAAACAATTTCCAGATAGAAGGTATTCCGCATACCGACTCTATCTCATGCAACGACAATGCTTCAAGGCGAGAAGAATGCCAATTTGCTTCGATAAAATCCGTCAAATTATAGATGCACGGGGTAGATTCGCCACTGTATTTCCTCACGGTTTTAGCCTCATCTTCCTTTTGTACGATAAAAGCGATATGGGAAGCCNCCATCTCTTTTGCCATACGCGCATAAAGTTCCGCTTGCGCCTGACGCGCGTAGAACAAAATGACCTTTTTTTCTGTTTGATTCCTGTTCGTTATACTTTTCATAGTCACGAAGGTCCTTTAGGTGAGATTGCTAAAATAGAGGGATACAAAAGCGAGATATAACGAGGTTTTGATGGTTCTATACACCTCAAAGCAATGTGGATTTCCCTGTATATNNTTCTGATAATAATCAGCGTAGCCATATTCCCGCAAAAAAGATCGCGGCGANTGCATATCCGCTTTCAGTATATCCTGAATTTTCTTCTTGAGAACACCGTTGAACAACAGAAGATAGTCGTCTGATGTAGCTTTGGCTCTGAGCAAGACCGATTCCGGGAATTCTTTTGCAAAAGCCTTGCGCAATGCATATTTATCTACGGATTCTGTCTTCCCTGTATATTTCGAAAATCCCTGCACCTTCCTTGTCGCCAACACCCAAGGNATNNNGGAGGAAAAAGTGGCCAAATCCGGTTCATAGAAGGGCAATANCACCGAAGTCTTTTCTATATGNCCCATATCNACCATATAACGGANNTCGTTCGTNTATTGCTTTCTCCATCGNTTTGAAACCATATAGTTGTAAAGGNCACGATAGTTACTGAAATCCCNGTCGAANGTAATTTNCATCACTTCGGCAAGTTCCCTCACATAGCGGCNGGANAAATCAAACTTNTTATACTTGCANGGNGAGATGGAGAANAACATATANTTCAGNCCNGCAACNGGNTTCANCANGGCAGACAACGGACGGGTTGCCTTATTATATTTACGACAGAACTCAATCATAAAGCGAACGAGTTCTTTGTTCTTTACCCCCCCCACTTTGTTGTTTTTCAAAATTTTATTCATTAACAACAAATCCATTTCCGAAACCGCCGGAGTATGCAGGCGGGTGTCTTGCCCTGCAAAGAAGACCTCTCCTTCTTCCTGCTTTTCGGGCGCGAAAAGAAAAAGTCCGTCATACGGATTGTTGCAAGACAATACTTTCTGTTCGAAGTCAGCGATCATACGGGCATCTTGTGGATTCCGTTCCACAATATCAAAACGACAGGATAAACTATCAGCCGCCTTTTGGGCATAAACCGTCTCGTCCTGCGTCCCTCCTTTCACTTTATACGATACTGCACGCAACCTATCCGGACAAACTTCGTGCAACGAGGCCAACATAGCCAAAGAATCCACGCCCCCCGACAGATAGACCGCATTTCTGCTCCCGGCAAGTCTCTCATGCGTTCGTATCGTTTTCTCCCGTAACAAACGGATATTTTCTTCGTCCGATAAATCGTTTTCTTGATATACGATAGGAAGAGGGCGNTGTTGACGGCTAATTTTTCCCGAAGCCCCGTCAAATCGTAAAGTCTCTCCTATATTGACCTCGAAAACATCTTCATAGAGGGTATTTCCGTCTAAAATAAAATAGTTGTAAATGAAGCAGTCCGCCCAAAATCGGGANATTTCCGCATGCACCCGCTTTGCCAACCGATGTACATTCGTCGAAACTGCAATTTCTCTTTTCCCGATGTGGTAATAGCCCGATTTCAGCCCTGCCGTATCTCGGTAAACCGTAACATTTCTCGTCTGTTTATCGACCACACAAACCAAATATCCATTGCAGAAATACGTTGATAGAACATCATGCACATCAACATCCTCCACTTGCAACGAAGGAGATTTTTTTCGTATCAGAGCATCAAACACTTCTTCCTGTCCATGCCGTGTGACACCATAGCCGCAATAAATATATCGGTCGTCTTCAAAAACCTGTTCGTTGAATTTTTGATCCGAGACCTCAATTTTGTCTTGGGTTACCTCTACCAACATACAATGCCTTTTGAATGCTTGGCAAAGATAACCTATTTGTGCAACTTGATACCGAATTTTCTCATAAAATTGAAAAAACTCCGTTTCAAAGGNGTATACGAATAATACGTTTGTTTTCTATTCCACAAATATGCACGCACAAGTTTTTCCCATGCTTTTTCCGAATACGTGCTTGGTTTCACCTTCTCAAAAAGTTCCGCGTACAGACAGGCGATGNTTCTCTCCGAAAACTTCTTCGAAAAATCCTTGATATAGGCATGATTCCACTCCTTTTTCATAGCTTTCCGAATAGCCTCCGCCACNGTCTCATCGTTTTTGTCCAACATCAAAAGGGCACATTGAGGATCTCCCAATTCTTTTACCGGTGCAATATCGGAGAAAAACACGGCAGGCACGCCGAATGTATAACCTTCCAATATCGGTAGCCCGAACGCCTCCGACAATGTAGTTGTCATTGTGATTTGCGAANGGGATATCACGGCCAATGTCNGCGGATGCGACACCATACCGTAGAACACACAACACGCTTCCACGCCAAGCCGATGNGCCTCTTGCTGTATTTTTCCCTGTGTGATATCCTTCCCCACAAAATGCACCTTTATCNGGGAACGTTCCTCTTCTGTCAATAGATGNAGGGCCCGTACAATCTGAATCTGATTTTTNCTTTCNCTTACACAACCGCAAACCGCNATATTGAAAAAATCAGGACAACATATGGACTCCGCCACGGAGGCCTCGACAGGCGGAACTGGATTAGGAACGCAAAAAACATTCGGAAGGTTCGAAAAATACTTCATCACACCCGACGACACACAAGAAAGCAATGCTCCGGCTTCAAGAAGCGGTGGTGTCATAAGTTTAGCNAATCCCAANAGGAATGTACGAGGATCTTTTTCCGTTGCGTAGTCGCCATGACAGACCAGAATTGTCGGTGTGTTCGTATCCAAGGAAACGTTTACAAAAGGTATTATGGACGGCAACAAAGAGTGAATAAAAGATACTTTAGGCTTATATTCTTGGATATAATGTGCATACAGGCCGGCATATAAACGTTCCTTGAAAAGATGAAACCGTTGTTTGACAATCGGTCTCCTCAAAGAGAAAAGATATGAAATTGCTGCAAGAAAATCCTTGAACCGAAGATGTTTTACACAGAGACGAAAATTACGGGCGAGTAACGTATAGGTATCCGGAACTTCTATTTTTTCGTTTTTAAAGGCAGAGCAAACTACATAAACGTTATAAGGTGTATAACGATGTATTATTTCTGCCAATTGCGCGACAACCAAGGCGAAGCCTTGCCCCCCCTCCTAAAACACTCATTTCTTTTACTTTATGAGATGTTAAATCTGGGGTAAACAAAATAATGTTCTCTTTCTTTTCCATCATATCAAAACTGTTTTTATCTAATCCACAAATTCCAGTTGCATCCGGTCCCCTGCCTTCAGGTCACGATTCACACATTTTCCCAAAAGTTTGGGGAGGTATCGGGGCGGGAGACCGTAGCCGGGACGCACACTGCGCACATTATCTTCGGTAATCCTCTCACCTCTTTTCATATCTTTCGCCACATAGAGCGAACGCGCGAATTTACGTCCGTCCACAGGGTTCGCTNCCGTGGGATAAANCACATTTCCAAGTGCCTTTTCCACACAACGAATACGCTCCACCATAGAGGCAAATTCATCCTGCTGCATGGAAAACGCACTGTCGGGGCCTCCTATCGAACGGTCTATAATAAAGTGCTTTTCTATCATCTCCGCACCCAAAGCCACGGCCGCCACCGCCACGTCCGATCCTGTAGTATGGTCGGACAGCCCCACCTTCACCCCGAAACGTTTGCGCATATCGCCCATGGTAAGTAAATTGGCCTGTTCGATGGGTGCGGGATAGGCCGAAGTGCATTTGAGCAAGGTGATGTCGTCGCACCCCTCTTCTCTGATNGTGTNCACAGCAAGNNCAATGTCTTCTATCGTGGCNATGCCCGTNGAAAGCACCACNGGTTTATGTTTGGAAGCGATATAGCGTATCAAGGGTATATCGGTNATCTCGAAAGAGGCTATTTTATAGATGGGATTTCCCAACTCTTCGAGGAAATCCACCGCCGTTTTGTCGAAAGGAGTCGAAAAGCACAACAAGCCTTCTTTCTTGGCCGCCGCATAAAGTTCGGCATGCCATTCCCAGGGGGTATAGGCTTCCTTGTATAAATCATACAGACAATAACCATCCCACAGTCCCCCATGTATCAAAAAATCTTCGTTACGACAGTTCAAGGTAAGGGTGTCTGCCGTATAAGTCTGNAANTTTATGGCATCCGCACCCGCTTTCTTAGCGGCTCGGATGGTATCGAGCGCCGTCTGTTTGTTACCGTTGTGGTTGGCGGACATTTCCGCTACAATCAAAGTTTTCGACATAACCGGATTTCTCTATAAATCACGTACAAAAATACACTTTTCCTCATCCATTCTGCAAACCGAATAACCACACTTCTCAAAAACTTTGCAAGACGGAACATTACTTGCCTTTACCCATGCCACCATTTGACGGATACCCGTTATATGGCGCGCCTGTTGTTCTACAAGTTCTATAATCCGTTTTCCAAAGCCCTTCCCTCTGTATGCGGGTGCAATCAAATANCCTATTTCGGCTGTGCCGTCGGCTTTCAAATTCAAGCGCACCTGCCCTACCGGCATACCCTCCGACACCATGATATATATGCGCATATCTTCGGACTGCAAAGCGGAAGAGAACCATGCCGTATGCGTGGAATAGGCAATGGGCTCCGAATGAAACGATTGTTTGCGGACTTCCGGATCGTTGGCCCATTCAAAAATGAGGTCGACATCGGAGGAGCGGGCTTCACGCAGAAAATATCCCTTATCCAAATCTTGAAACAAGGTAACAATCCGTGGGGCGATTGTCCCGTCTATTCCCTTTCCCTCCAACGAATTCAAACCGCGCTCATCGCACGGCAAGACGTTTTCTCCCATATAACCCAGCCCGACTATGTAATTTTTTGAAACCAAATAATCGTAAAACCCTTTCTGATTGTCAACATACCAACCTGCCGCCACTTTCGCCCCACAGGCCAAAGACTCCAAGCATACCGAACTTGCCGAACAAAACACTGCATCCGCTTTTGTAAAGACTTCGGCCATTTCCTCGGCGGAGAGCCTCGAACGATAGTTCACACGGGCATCGTGCGCAAGGGAATCTTTCGGACTATAACCATCGCCTACCACGGCAGTGATTTCGCGCATGGATGTCTGCAACAGCCGTGCCACAAAACGCCCCGTAAAATCCAAAGGGTCGCTTCCTCCGAAACAAACAGCCACCTTTTCCATTTTATCGGCCTTCCTATGCGAAAGCCCACGTTCCGCCGCCTCCAAAAAAGGCCGGCGCAACAACGCCCACTTCAACCCTAGGCAAAGCCTTGTAGAAGGTTCCACATCCAATAGGGAAGCCTTGTCTGTTCCGTGATTAATCACCACATCGGCCACATAATGCTTGTCGTGCATATCGTCTATGCAAACCAATCGGCAACCTTTGTCCTTGATGGCCTGTTGATACTCGGTGGTGTAGAAATAATTGTCGAGAACCACGATTTCGTCGCCGTACAAACGGTCCAGAAACAATCCGAACCGTGCATCGTCGGCAGGCAGAGTTTCCAAGCGACACACTTTCGAGGCCTCTCGAATTTGGTAATCCGTGGGGGCCTGCGTAAAAAAAGTACAGTCAAAATCCTCTTTCAACATATCGGCCAAGGCCAACGAGCGGATAAAATGTCCATATCCGATGGCAGCACCCGCATCCGCCCGAAAGAAGATTTTTCTCTTATCCATGCAACAGGGTATATTTCATTTCCGCCAACTTCCAGTCGGTTTCGGTATCTATGTCCTGTACACAGGATTCGTCCATCACGATACCCCCGGTCTTACCCGCACCGGCACGCCACGGGTCGATTCTATACCAATAGAAGGTGCCTGTGTCGTGATATTCCTTGGGCAAATCCTGACTGCGGGCGTTTTCGTATTCGGGCCAATGCCGATGCAATTCGCCTTTCTCGTTCAAATCCAGGCAACGCCAGATGGGATACGAAAAAGCCACCACAGGATAAATCATCGAAAAATCGGAAGACAACAAACGTTCGTAAGCCTCCGTTATGTGTCTGCCGGTAACAAGCGGCGCCGTGGCATAGATACAGCACATGTTCGTGAATCGCCGGCCTTGTTCTTCGTAACAGGAAAGCACTTCGCGGAGCACATCGGCCGTGGTGGCGAAATCATCGGCCGTGGCAGGAGAACGCATAAAGGGCACTTGGGCTCCGTAACGGCGCGCCACCTCGGCAATTTCCGCATCATCGGTCGAAACCATCACTTCCTCGAAAAGTCCTGATTCCAAAGCCGCCTCGATAGAGTACGCCATGATGGGTTTTCCCAAAAACTCCCGAACATTCTTGCGCGGAATCCTTTTGCTTCCCCCTCTTGCCGGAATAATCGCGATGTTTTTCATTTTCCGATAAACGCAAGTACTTTTTCTATCACATACTCCTGTTCCTCGTCCGTCAAGGTGGGGAACATGGGAAGACTCAGACAATGTTCATAGTAGGATTCCGCCACGGGAAGCGATACGCCCGCACTGCCATGCTCCCTATAATAAGGCATGGTGTGGAGTGGCACATAATGGACCTGTGCATAGACTCCATTGGCACGTAAAAAGTCGTACAAGCTCCGGCGGTTTTCCACCTGTATGATATATAGATGATAGGCGTGGAAAATCTTTTCTTCCACAAACGGGCAGCGAATCTTCTCCGCATAGGGAGCAAAGGCTTCCGTATAGCGTGTGGCTATCCGTTGCCTGCGTTGCAATCCCTTTTCCGCCCGTTTCAACTGCGAAATACCCAAAGCCGCCTGGAAATCGGTGATACGGTAATTGTAGCCCAATTCCTGCATTTCGTAATACCAACCGCCTTCTTCCTTTTTCTGCAGGGCATCGGGATTTTTGGTGATGCCGTGCGTTCTATACAGACACAAGGCATCGTAAAGTTCTTTATTGTCGGTGGTCACCATTCCCCCCTCTCCGGTGGCTATATGCTTGACCGGATGAAACGAAAACACCGCCACATCGGCAAAGTGTCCGTTTCCGCAACGCTGTTGCATTCCCCTCTTGTCGATAAAATAACCTCCCGGCGCATGGCAAGCGTCTTCCAATATCCACAAGCCGTATTTGTCGGCAAGGGCGCGGAACTTCTCTAGATTCACAGGATAACCGCCAAAGTCCACAGGTACGATTCCCTTATAGGTTCCTTGGGGTGCGGCGGCCAACATTTCTTCCAACTTCACCGCATCCATCACATACGTATCCTTTTCTATATCGCAGAAAACCACCTCGCCTCCACAATAACGGATGCAATTGCCACTGGCGGCGAATGTAATCGGGGTAACAATCACCTTGTCGCCGGGCTTCACGCCCAACGCCACCGCAGACAGATGCAATCCTGCCGTGGCATTGTTGACGGCCACGGCATACTTCGCTCCGACATAATCGGCAAAGGCCCGCTCGAATTCCGGAATTCTCGGGCCTTGCGTCAGATAATCGGACTTCAAGGTTTCTACTACGGTTGCAATATCCTCTTCGGTAATATGTTGGCGTCCGTAGGGTATGGTCTTGCCTGTCATTTCACTTCAAAATTGGGATCCACGTAAAGTCTGATCTTTTCCCGTATGCTTTCCACGGTCTCCCATTCGGTGTTTTCATCCGAACTGTAATGGAACCCTTGCGGCATAAGCTTGGCTTTGTGGTGGTCCATATACGCCTGCATACTGTGTTTATAGCTCACCGACGGCAGAATGGCATAATACTCTCCCAAATCGATAGTGTTGAACGAATCGGTGGTGGTAATCATTTCCTCGTGCAGTTTTTCACCGGGGCGAATACCGATTTCTTTCAGAGACAGAGAGGGTGCGATGGCCTTGGCGACATCGGCGATGCGATAAGAAGGAATCTTGGGGATAAATATTTCGCCTCCCAGATGATGCTCGATGGCATACAGCACCAAGTCCACACCCGCTTCCAACGAGATATTGAAGCGCGTCATCCTCATATCGGTGATGGGCAGTTCCTTTGCTCCTTCATCACGTTTGGCTATAAAAAATGGAATCACCGAACCACGCGAACCCATCACATTGCCATAGCGGACCACCGAAAAACGGATGTCGCGCGAGCCGCTGATATTATTGGCCGCCACAAAGAGCTTGTCGGAGCACAATTTGGTGGCCCCATACAGATTGATGGGAGCGCAAGCCTTGTCGGTGGAAAGCGCCACCACATGCTTCACGCCCATCTGTAAAGCCGCGTCAATCACATTCTGGGCCCCGTGGATATTGGTCTTTACACATTCGTCGGGATTGTACTCGGCTGTATCCACTTGTTTAATGGCCGCCGCATGGATAATCACATCGATTCCTTCACATGCGCGCTTCAGACGGTCGGCATCCCGCACATCACCTATAAAAAAACGCAACTGCGGATATTTTTCCGCAGGATATTTCTGTTTTAAAAGGTATTGTTTCAACTCATCCCTCGAATAGATAACAATCCTCGACACTTGAGGATAGCGTTGCAGAATCACTTCCACAAACTTCTTTCCGAAAGAACCGGTTCCTCCTGTTATCAGTACTGATTTTTGGTTAAGCATTGTCCTATTATTTTACCATGCAAATGTACATAGAATTCAAACAAATTTCCGCAGGATAGCGTTTTACGGAAGCTCCTCTATCATAGCATCAACAGAGGCAAATCTTTGAAGCAGTGCTTCTTTTAGGAAGTCGACGTACGCATCAAAACCGGCGCGGGATATGCCGGACGGATCTAAATGCGCGCCCCAAATCTTGGCGTCTTCTTGCTGTCCTTTATAAAGGACTTTCCTGAAATGTTCTATTTGGGCTTCCATATCAATCCTTCCCTTATACTCGTTCCATATCTCTTTCAGCCTGTTTCTGAAGGCCGGAGACTTAAAAAGTGCATCGTAATAGAGGGTGTTCATCAAGGAGCATTCCGTTTTAGAAAGGGCGGCCCAATCAAAATCCCACACGGGCCCCGCTTTCAGCTTACCGTCCGAAACGCGATAAGTGAGATAGGAACTTTTAGGCCATGCGATTTCACCGTTGCCCATCAACTCGTTCACCAGATAGAATTTTATCCATGAATCCAGGTCGAGGGTTTCCCGATAGGTTTCATCGGGTGCGTTTCCGTCTTCCGGATACAACCGTGTTTCAAGGTCTGCTATTTTGTTTCGTAAGAACGAGAGGCGCTCGTCTGTCATGGCATCGTCGTTCTTTATCATATAGGGGAACTCTTTCTTTATCGATCTGAACTTCCAGACTTCATCGTAATATTCATCCAACTCAATAAGATAGTCGTTGTCTTCATCTATGTCCACACGGTTTTTGTCAACCTTTATGGCCTCTCCTAACCAATAGAGCCCTTGAGAGGTTCCGTTCATTTTCAACATGACAAAGTCTCCGCGCACCGTGTAATCCATTTCAAGTTGTTCGCTCAAATAAAACGCCATACTGTTACGTATAAACGAGTTATCGAGATAGTTGGCAATCAGGAGCCATCTTTTGTGTTCCGGCATACCCAAAATTCCGTACTTCTTGTCTAATTTAAGGGCATAAGGTTTCTTGGGCAACGTCCATGTTGAATTGCCGCGTCCTCGGATACTTGCCGACAAGGCGTTGAATTCAATAGTTTTATCGCTTTGGCTACTCAAGGAAATCGAAGCTCCTTTCATCCAATCTTCCTTGGAGGTCACCGCTTCGTTGTCGGGCGTGGTAATGGAAAGGACGGGAAGTGCATTTTTTTCGGTCTCTTCTTGTTCTGGTTCGCAGGAGGTCATGCAGAGCAAACCTGTTACTGTCAAAAAGAGTACCGACGGATGTAAAATATCTTTCAGCATAGCTAAAATGCGTTCATAGGATGACAAAGATAAACATTCCTCGCGGTAATAGTTTTTTATCAAAAACTTTATTAACTTCGTGGGCCCTTTGGAGGAAGCCTTCGAAGAAGGGCATAACGTATACAAAACAAGAAAAATAAACAAACAAATACAAACCTAAAAAACGACTTGCGCTATGATGACAGCCGAAGAGTACATCAAAAGCATCCAGAAAATGGACC
>JAAVBQ010000004.1 GCA_014803485.1 bacterium
AGAATCTAAAAAGAAGAGAAAAAATCGTAATCATTTTGTATTTAATAATTTGTATCTGTCAAATAAGCAATTTGAAGAATATGTAAAGGCTATTTCGGGCCTGATGCAGAATCGATCTTTGTTTCTCCAAGAAGATAACAAAAAGGTTGAAAGATAACAGAGACGCGTATGCTTGAAATAAGAAGTTTTTGAGGTGGCTATATTGATAAAGAAGGCTCTGATTTTGAGGTTTAATCTACCATTGCAACTTCTTCAACTCCGTATTGTAAAATAGAAAAGCCCAATTCAATGTCAACGCCACCAATCCACCTCCTCCAGTCCGACATCACCAAGTTAAAGGTTGATGCGATAGTGAATGCGGCGAATACTTCGTTGCTTGGGGGCGGGGGTGTGGACGGGGCGATTCATCGGGCGGCGGGTCGGGAGATGTTGGAGGAGTGTCGCACTTTGGGCGGTTGCCGGACAGGGCAGAGCAAGATTACGGAGGCCTATCGTTTGCCGTGTAAGAAGGTGATTCATACGGTGGGGCCGGTATGGCGGGGCGGTTCACACGGAGAAGCGCAGTTGTTGGCGTCGTGCTATGATACGGCCTTGCGCTTGGCGGCGTCCCACCACCTTGCAAGCATTGCGTTTCCCTGCATCAGCACGGGCGTTTACGGCTATCCTCAGCGAGAGGCGGCGCAGATAGCCCTCCACACCATTAAGCATCATCTTGAAAGCGGCCTCAACACGGGAGAGGTCATCCTCTGCTGCTTTCTTCAGGAAGACTACGATATCTATCGGGAATTGCTCGCGGAAGAGTAGGCTTGGGTTTCCTCCTCAAAAATCCGTGTGAACAGTTGCCGGATGCGCGTTTCATCGGCGATGATGCGGTGGAGTTCCTGCAGGCGGGCGGCGTTGTCGCTCCACGGAATCCATATCTTCAGATAGCCGTTTGGGCCGTATTTCCCCACCAAATGCGACAGCGTGCGTTGGTAATGGCCTTCGCGGTCTAATTCGGGATAGTTCGCCAGGCCGTATTGAACGGTTCGGCGGATAATGGTTTCCGGGTCGATAAAACGGTCGGCTTCCGCCACAATCAGGCCGTAGAGGTTGCGGGGTTTCTGTTGGTTGGAGGCGCGGTGATCCTCCACGGCATCCGCCATAAGGTTCAGTTCTTCGGGCGTGAAACGGCTTTGCAGAAAGGTGTCCGCCAAGAGAATCTTCCGGGAGTCGGTGTGATGATTTTCCCGTCCGTTCACAAGCCCCAAATCGTGGAAGGCCGCCACCGCATATACCATGTCGGGATGGGCTTCGGGCATCTTCTCGGCTATCTTCAGGCTCTGTTCCATCACCATACGGGCGTGGTCTTCGCGATGTGCCTTGTCGAAGCGGGCGTATTGCGGCAGGATATGCCGTTCCACATAGTCTATCAGTTCGGGATTCGGTTTCATGATTAAGGGGCGTTTGTGCCAACAAAAATAGTATTTTGCCTAATTCGGAGATGATTGGCTAAGCGCAGGACAAGTACAGGACAAGTACAGGACAAGTAAAAAGGAAACAATCTGCTATATTTTCGATCTTGTATCCAGTCCCGCTTTGCGGGCTTGGGCGTGTTGTTGGTCGCGGGGAATACGGTAGGTCTTGCCGTCTTTGAGAAAGTAGGAACCGGTTTGGTGAAAGCAGAAAGGCACCTGCGCTTCGATACATTGGGCGCGGAGGTTGAGCACCCAGTCGTAGTGCAGGGCTCGGGCGTAGGTGCCCGATTCGCCGCCCACCGAAACTTCTTCGATGCGTTGCGGGTCGAGATAGGGGCATAAATTCACCGCTTCCAGCATGGGGGCGACTATCAACAGGCGGTGGCGTATCGGCAGGGAAAGGAATATGGGCAGACGGTAGTCGGCGCGGTCTTGGTTCTCTACGGTGCAGCCCACCGCCACGTGTTCATAGCCCTCGCCCCAATCGGTGGGCAGACAGGCGGCCAGGCGGTCTATGCGTTTGGTAAAGAAAAAGAACGTGCAGTCGCGGCGTTGGCGGATGATTTCCCAGATTTCCTCGCGCCAAGGGTCGGCTTCCTCAATGAGCAAATCGGAGGTGAAGCACAGCCCGAACATGGTTCCGGAAGGATATTTGAAATTCTTATGACGGTCTTTTTTGAGCGGCAGGCGGAACGAAGAGGTCTTGCGCACTTGGTCGGAGGGGATTTCCGTGCCGAAAGCGGCATCTTCCCGATACACATAGCAGTGCTTGCAGCCCGCGCTTATCTTGTGGCATCCGTGCCACGGGTTCCATGTGATAAAAATGTGGCTCATATAACGTGGCTCATATCTAAAAAAAAGGCGACGGCAAATGCCGTCGCCTTTTGCGTTTCAAGATGGGCGCTTAGGCATCGATGCGGGCGGCGGCGTCTTTGTAGTATTTCTGGTTCACGAATACGTCTTGCTTGTAGGGATTGATGTGACGTTTCTTCGATACGCAGATGATGTAGCCGAGGGCAACGGCGTTCAATACCAAGGCGAGGGCGCTGACAACGGTCATGGCCGTAGGATCGGCGTTGACGCTGCTGCCTTCCACAATGCCGTTGAGTGTGCCGTCGGCATAGAGGGTGGGAAGGGTAGCCCACTTGTAAACTTGGTCGCCGTTGGGGAAGGTGGCTTGGAAGAGCGGGAATACCTGCGCGAACATACACCAGATGGCGAGCGTATTGGCACGGTTCTGAATCCAGCCGCCCCGGTTCCAGCAGATGGCCGCAATCGTGGGCGCCAACAGAAGCGCGATACCGCAGAACCAGGAGTGGGTGGGCAGGCAGTTGTAGGTGTAGGCGAAGTTCCATACATCATAAACCACGATATATACCCACGTCATATCGGGCCACAGCATATCGGTCTTGTCCTTGGACGAATAAACGCTCCACCAGGCGGTCATACAGAAAATGTTGAGCAGACCGGCCACACCGTTCATGATATTGTGCCAGCCGCCGTAGAGCCATACCTGTTCGGGCGAGAGGAACCAGCTGTACCAACCCTTGTAGGCCGTTTCGAAATCGGAAACCACGGCGATAAGGATGTTGATGGCCACGATGACAAACGGGAAAGGTTTGAACCAGTGCTGTTTGCCGATACCCCAACCATACTTGATCATCATGAAGCCGATACAGCCTGTCAGCGCCGCATACAGTTTGGCGTAGTGGAACCAGCCGTTCATGTAAAGATAGGTCTGGTTGTTCAGGGCCCAGTCGGCACCCAATGCCGCCGCGATGTAGATGGTCACGAAATAGGCCGTCAACAGCACGGGCACGGCAAAGAAGGTTACGATTCCGCCGAATTTGGTCTTTCGGGCGAATTCATTGAGCAGAATCAGTCCTATGAGGACTGCGAACATGGCAATCCATTTGTAGATGGCCAAGTCTCCATAAACATGAAATAACATGATACTTTGTTTTTAATGAATTATGATTGAATTGGTTTTATGCTAAAACGTTTCTTTTGCGGGTTTTAAATATAGCATAGACCGCCCACACGAGAGTGAGGCCTATGGCCATGGGAACGCCCACGCCCACGAGTTCGCGCAGGAATACGCCTATGCCTCCTTGTTCCAGTGCCGTGAAGAACGGGAATTGCCACATGAGTTCTCCGTTGAGGATGTGGTCGATGATGAGCATGACGGATCCGCCCCAGAGCATCTTTTCCAAGGCCGGAATCTCGTGCTTCACGGAAACGGATTCCCGTATGGATTCCGCGTTGTGCTTACGGTAGGCGGTCGTGGCGGCCGCTTCTACAAGGGGTACTAAAAAACAACACATGGTTATGAGTTTTTAACTTTTTATTAATTTACATCAATCTCTTTTATCTCCACTTCGTTGCCCCGCAGCAGCCAGGTTTCTCCGCTTTGGCAGAACGGACAGGTGCGACCATGAGCCACGGTGGGGTAGTCCTTGCCGCAGGCATCGCAGTGGGTAACGGCCGGAATCGTGTTTACCTTGAGCTCGCAGCCGCGCAATACGTCTTCCTTGTCGGCCGCCCAACGCCAACAATCCGTGAGGTATTCCGGCACCACGGTCGAAACCTCCCCGATATTCATCACCACCTTGCCAACATGGGCAACCTTGTTTTCCTCGGCCACCTTCTTGACGTCCTTGATGATGTAGAAGACGATGCCCAACTCGTGCATTACTTTTTCTTTTTAACCAAAATCTTCAGGCCGCGCTTGATGGCGTAGGGCAAAATGGCGCCGAACTTGTTTTCCGAAATCACCATTTTGCTGGCTTCGGGGTGCTTGCGGTAGAGGTGAATGGCATCGAAGGCGCATTTGGTGGTGCATACGCCGCAACCGATGCAACGGTTCGTATCTACGATAGAAGCACCGCAAGACAGACAGCGGGCGGTTTCCTTGCGCACCTGTTCTTCGGTAAGGGTCTTGTGGTATTCGCGGAAGGGGTCTTGCTGCGGGGCCTCGCCTTCTTCCTGACGGGAAGAATTGTCGTAGGAAGCCACGGCAATGTCCTCCTTGTTCAGTTCGACAAAGTCTCTCCGGTTGCGACCTATGGTCATGTGACCGCGTTGCACGAAACGGTGCAGCGATTCGGCCGCTTCCTTGCCGGCGGCAATGGCGTCGATGGCGAACTTGGGGCCGGTGAGGCAGTCGCCGCCCACAAAGATGTCGGCTTGGGCGGTCTGATAGGTGAGCTTGTCGGCGGTGGGATAGCCGTTTTTGGTGCATTCCACCTTGCTGTCTTTGAGCAGGTTGTTGAGAACGATGGTCTGTCCGATGGCAAAAATCACCAAGTCGGCATCCAAGGTAAGCAACTCGTTTTCGTTGTATTGGGGTGCGAAACGATGCTGTCCGTCGAATACGGAAAGACATTTCTTGAACACGATGCCGGTGGCTTTTTCGCTGCCCAACACTTCCTTGGGCCCCCAGCCGGGACGGATATCCACGCCGTCGGCGCGGGCTTCGGCCTTTTCCTGTTGGGAGGCGGGCATCGTATTCTCGTCTTCGAGCGAAAGCATAACCACTTCCGAAGCGCCGCCGCGTTTGGCAACCCGTGCCGCATCGATAGCCACGTTGCCGCCGCCTACCACCACAACCTTGCCGCTTATCTTCTGCTTGCCGGTATTGGTTTCCCGCAGAAAATCAATGGCCGTGGTAACGCCTTGCAGGTTCTCGCCCGCAATGCCCGGCAAGCGTCCGCCCTGGCAGCCCACGGCGATATAGAAGCCCTTGTAGCCTTGTTCGCGCAGCTGGGCGAGGGTGATGTCCTTGCCCACTTCCACGCCCGTGCGGATTTCCACGCCGATTTCGCGCATGATGTCGATTTCGGCCGCGATAACTTCTTTTTCGAGTTTGTACGACGGAATGCCGTAGCGCAACATGCCGCCCGCTTCGGCGTTCTTCTCAAACACCGTGGGATAATAGCCCATAGTGGCCAGATAGTAGGCGCAGGAAAGCCCGGCGGGGCCACCGCCGATAATGGCGATTTTCTCTTTCCAGCGGCCTCGGTTGGAGGCTACCACGATATCGGGCACAAAGCGTGTTTCGGCTTTGAGGTCTTGTTCGGCAATGAATTTCTTAACCGCGTCGATAGCCACGGGGTTGTCGATGGTGCCGCGTGTGCAGGCGTCTTCGCAGCGGCGGTTGCAGATGCGGCCGCAGACGGCGGGGAAGGGATTTTCCCGCTTGATGAGTTCCAAGGCTTCCTTATACTTGCCTTCCGCCGCCTTCTTGAGATAGCCTTGCACGGCGATGTGGGCGGGGCAGGCGGTTTTGCAGGGCGCCGTGCCGGTGGGATAGCAGTTGATGCGGTTCTTGTCGCGGTAGTCTTCGTCCCATTTTTCGGGGCCCCACTTGGCGGTGTCGGGAAGTTCCTGTTTCGGGTATTCGATTTCGCCGTGCGAGGTGCAGAGTTTCTGCCCCAATTTCACCGCTCCGGCAGGGCAATATTCCACACACCGTCCGCAGGCCACGCAGTTGGTCTTGTCCACTTCGGCCACGTAGGCGCTGCGCGACATATTGGGCGTGTTGAAGAGTTGGGAAGTACGCAGGGCGTTACATATCTTTACATTGCAGTTGCAGATGGCGAAAATCTTGCCTTCGCCGTCCACGTTGGTAATCTGATGCACATAGCCGTTTTCCTCGGCGCGGCGCAGAATATCCATAGCTTCGTCGTAGGTAATGGAACGTCCACGGCCGGTTTCCTTGCAGTAGTCGGCCATGTCGCCCACGGCAATGCACCAGTCGCGGTAGTCGTCGGCGCAACCTTCGTCGAGTTGCTTGCGTCCGTAGCGGCAGGAGCAGATGGAGGCCCCGATATGTCCTTCGTAGCGTTTGAGCCAATAGGAAATATGTTCGATATCCACCGACTGGTTTTCCATGGAAATGGCTTTCTCCACGGGAATCACGTGCATGCCGATGCCCGCGCCGCCCATGGGAATCATGGGCGTGATTTTTTCCAGAGGCAGAAAGGTCATGCGTTCGAAGAACATCGCCAGCTCCGGGTGTTTGTCCATGAGTTCGGTGTTCATGTTGGTGTATTCCGCCGAGCCGGGAACAAAGAGAGGCACCCAATATTCGCGGTCTTCGCGCTTGTAGGTGGTGCCGGGAACGGGACCGTCGGCGGTGTACTTGTCGCCGTAGTCATATTCCACCATGCCCAAAAAGGCGAGTTTGTCCAAGAGGGCGTCGAATTCCTCGTCCGTTTCCGTGTAGTGCTTCTTGCGGTTCCATTCCACCAAGAGCGGGTAAGGGCGGTGTTCGCGCACCCGCATGGGTTTGTGGGAGATAACGTCCAACAGCAGATCCAAGGCGCTTTCGCGGGTCTTGGCATCCATTTCGTCTTCGAAGATACACGCCAATCCCCAATATTCGGGGTCGTTGGTGGTGATGCCTTTCAATTTACCGGGAGCCCGATCGGTAACTTTCCGTGCGAACTTCAGCAGTTTGGGATTCGGGTTCTTGTCTCCCATGTGTTTGGGCACAAACTTCTTAGACATTTCGGGCATGGCGGTATGATTTATTGTCTTGTATTCCAGTTTTTCACTTCATCCAGCAGCCATTGCGCGAAAGCGTCCACACCTTCGCCGGTTTTGGCGCTGATAGGGATGATTTGAGCCTTGGGGTTGCGGTTCAAGATGTTCCTGCGGCATCTTTCGAGGTCGAAATCGAAATAAGGCAGCACGTCTATCTTATTGATGAGCACCAAGTCGCAAATGGAGAACATGAGGGGATATTTCAGAGGCTTGTCGTCTCCCTCGGGAACGGAAAGAATCATGGCGTTCTTGCAACTTCCGGTATCGAATTCGGCGGGGCACACCAAATTGCCTACGTTTTCGAGAATGGCCAAATCGAGGTTTTTCAGGTTGAGCCCGTCCAAGCCCTGGCGGGTCATTTCCGCATCCAAATGGCACATGCCGCCGGTATGGAGCTGTATGGATTCCACACCGGTGGCCTCCTTGATTTTGATAGCGTCCACATCGCTGTCGATATCGGCTTCCATCACCGCCAAACGCAACTTATCCTTAATGAGGTTAATCGTGCGGATAAGTGTGGAGGTTTTGCCGCTGCCAGGCGAGGACATGAGGTTGAGCAGGAATACGCCTTTCCCCTTGAGCTCTTGCCGGAGCGCATCGGCATCCTTGTCGTTGCTCTCAAAGACGCTCTTTTTAATCTCTATGATTTTTACACCGTCCATGATAACTTGATTTTTAGTTAGTCATTCTCCCAATCGGTAAAGGAGGATTCGGTTTCGTAGAGGCGGAGTTTCTTGAGCCGCAGGGGGGCGGGAAGGCAGGCGGTGAGGCGGGAGGCGAAATACAGAATCATGTTTTCGCTGGTGGGTTGAAAGGGTAGGGTGATGATTTTCTGATGCGAGGCGCGCAGCGTTTCCAACAGGTTGGCCTGCATGGAGGCGTTCAGAATCAGCGCGTGGTCGAAAGGATTTACAATCGTGTCGTTCACGAGCCGTTTCAAATCCGAGAAATCCATCAACATACCGCATTTGGGGTCGGCCTCGTTCTCGGCGCCTATCGACGTGCCGGGCGTGGCATCCAAATCCGTGCGGCAAACCGTCACTTCCAAGCGATAGGAATGCCCGTGAATGTTGGCGCAAAGCCCGTCGTAGCCCATGAGGGCATGGGCGGCTTCGTAGCGGAAAATCTTGGTGATGCTCAACTGCGGCATAGTCTTCAATAGAATAATTAGCTTTGCAAATGTTCGATGAGAATGCGTACCCCGATACCGATAAGCACCAATCCCCCGATGAGGTTGATGGATTTGAACGCTAACTTCTTGAGTTGTTTTTGCAGGAAAAATCCGGCGAACATGGCGGCCACGCTACAGGCGAAGACCGTAATCGCCACGCAGGTGCATAACTTTCCCAGACCCACATTCAGCATTTCGAGACCGACTCCTATGGCAAAGGCATCGATGCTCACGGCCAAGCCCAGCAACAGCAGGGATTTCCAATGAAACATGGCGTGTACCTGCAATTCCTTTTCCTTGCTGTTGTAGGCTTCGATGATGGTTTTGAGACCGATGCCGCAAAGCAGGGCGAAAGCGAACCAATGGTCGAATTTCTCCACAATACCGCCTATGCTCCAACCCAACAACCATCCCAACAGAATCATCAGGATATGGAAGAGGGCGAAGACAAGGCCCGAAAGAACGGCGTTCCACCACAGGGGTGGCATAGGGTCTTTCTCCTCCGCACGTAGGTTGGCTCGGAAGGCGGCGCGTTGCATGCCGAAGACCATACATATCGTAGAGCAGTCTACCGATAGAGCCAACGACAAGAGTATCAGGGAAAATAGGCTCATTTCAACAAAGTCTGCTGGAATTTCCGCAAAGTCTCCAATACGTTGCTGCGCACGTGGATGAAGCATTCCACACCGAGGGCGCGGAAAGGCTCCTCATCGGCTGCGGCTCCTGCATAGACAATGCAGGTTTTGCCTTTCAGCACCGGGCAGGCCTGTGCGGCCAAATCGGCATATTCCTCATCGCTGCTGCACAGCACCGTAATTTCGGCACCGCTCTTCAAGGCCGCCTGCGCCCCTTGTTCTCCGTTTTCAAAACCTGCATTGTCGATGATTTCGTAGCCGAGGCAACCGAAGAAATTGGAGGCGAAACCCGCCCGCGCCTTGCGCATGGCCAAGTTTCCGTAGGTCAGCAAAAATACCTTGGGCCGTTGTCCGTTGTGTTCTGCGGCGAACTTTTCGGTCTGCAAGCGCAAGGCCTCGAACGCCTCGGCTCCACGATACATCCGCAAGGCGGCAAACGCCTTGCCTGCAGGAGCCGCAGCCGCGCATATTTCCTTTTGCAGATTCTCCAACTCTTTCTCGCCGAGATTGGGGAATTGGTTCACACCCGTCAACACCAACTTCCGCTTGGCCAAATCCTCGTTTCGTTTGGCGGCATCGGCTTCCACACGCTCCTGCACAAAACCCTTTTCCACACAGGCCGCGAACCCGCCCTGCCCCTCGGCTTCCAAAAACAATTTCCACGCTTCTTCGGCCATTTTCGCAGTGAGGTTCTCTATATAATACGAACCGGCGGAGGGGTCGATGATGCGGTTGAAAAACGACTCTTCTTTAAGGATGATTTGCTGATTGCGGGCGATGCGCGCCGAGAATTCGTCGGGGGCGCGGAAAGCGTCCGAAAAGTCGTTCACACAAATTGAGTCCGCGCCCCCGATAGCCGCACTCATGGTTTCGGTGGTGCTACGCAACATATTCACGTAGGGGTCGTAGACCGATTGGTTCCACGAAGAAGATTCGGCGTGTACGAAAGCTTCCTCGCTTTGCGGATTCTTGGGGGCGAAGCCGTGAATCATGTGCGCCCACAGGAGCCGCACCGTCCGTATCTTGGCAATTTGAATGAAGTAGTCGGAGCCTATTCCGATGTGCAGCCCCATGCGGGCGCATACCATGTCTACGTCCACGCTTCGGTCGGTGAGGGCGGCCAGATATTCGCATCCCCACGAAAGTGCAAGGCCTATTTCCCGCACATTGTAACAACCCGCTTCGTGAAGCGTGCGGGCGCCCACGTTCAACAGACGGAACTTGGGCAACACCTGCGCGAACTTCTTGAAAAGCTCCGCCGCCTCGTCCATGTTCGCGGCGAAGGATTGATAGAATTCGCCGTGCAGCAAAGCGTAGGCAAGCGGGTCGAAATCAATCGAACCGTATACATTCTCTCCTTTTATATCGTGCGCCTTGAGATACTGCACGAAAAGGTCGAGCGTCTTTCCGTAGTTCTTGCTTTGCAGAAAATGAATGCCCGTGCGGCATACATCAATACCCTGCAACAAACTTTCCATCTGCGCCAAGGTCTCCACCTTCGCGCAATTCAAACCCACCGATTCGGCACCTTTGGCGGCGGCTTCGCGTGCCAAAGCGTTGCAGCGGTTTATGTCGTCGATGCGGAAATCCTGCCGCACCTCCCAGTTGTTGTCTTCGGTCTTTCCGCCTCTAACGAAAGGAAATTCACCCGGTTGTCCGTTTAAGAATTCCAAGCCCTCCAAGTTGTCGGCGCGGTAGAACGGTTCCACCGAAAAGCCTTCGGCGGTGCGCCAAACCAACTTCTTGTTGAAGTCTGCGCCCTTGAGGTCTTTGGTAATGGCTTCCATCCATTCCTGGGTGGAAACAGGTGCGAATTCCGAAAAAAGTTTTTCTCTCTTCATCAGCGTATGTTTTTGTTCGGGTCAAGCGTCGGCCTTATGCTTGCCGGCGGTTGGCCTGTTCGATAAAATCTAAAATTTCGTCCGTTCCCAAACCCGTTTGCGAGGAGGAAACGATAAACGGCGGCAGAGGCTCCCATTCTTCGCTCAAAGCGTCCTTTAGGGTCTGCACCGAATTTTCGAGTTGAAGTTTCTTGAGTTTGTCGGCTTTGGTTCCCACCACGCACAAGGGCACGCCGTTCTCTCCGAGGAACCGCAGGAATTCAAAATCCGACTTTTGCGGAGGTATGCGCAAATCCACCAGCACGAACACACAGAAAAGATTTTCGCGCTTGAGCAGATAGTCGCGCGTCATGGTTTTCCACTGTTCGCGTTGTTGCCTGCCTACCTGCGCATAGCCGTAGCCGGGAAGGTCGGCGATATACCATTCCTTGTTGACCGAAAAATGCACGATGCACTGCGTCTTTCCCGGAGTGGAAGAGGTTTTGGCAAGCGCGTTCTGCCCGCAGAGCCGGTTGATGAGCGATGATTTCCCCACATTCGACCTGCCCACAAAAGCGTATTCGGGAAGCACCGCTTCGGGACATTTGCGGTAGTCGGTGCAACAAGCAATGAATTCGGCGCTCTTGATCTGCATGGAAAGCGTTTTTAGTCGTTCTTGTTCTTCGGCTTCTGCACATCGCTCAGGCGGAGCGGAATGTGTCTTTTCTTCTTGCTCTCATACACTTCGTCCACACGGATAAGAATGCCCGTTTCCTCCACACCGCCGAAATGCGGGTTGATACAGGTGCCGAAGCTGCGCATCAGGGGCGAGAGCTTGAGGTATGCATTGAACAGAGGCGGGATATTTTCGCCCAATTCACGAATACGTTTTCCTGCGGTCCGATAGGCTTCTTCGAGTTCCATGCCCTTGTAGAGGGCCTCCAGTTTTTCGGCAGGCGTGACGGGCACAATCGGTTTTATCGGAATCACCAGATTATCGGCATCCTTGTAATATTTCGACACATAATACAATAAGGTGTCGCGTGCTTCGGGATTGAAGGAGGTGTACATGGTCACCTTGCCGAAAAAATACTTCATCCAGCTCTCGTTGAGCTTCACAAGGGCACCCAGACCATCCCAAAGATTGTCGAGAGAGAAAATGCCGCTGTGCGAGGATTGATATTTGGGTTGCACGAAACTGCGTCCCAATTCGATGGTGTAGGGCAGAAATTCCTTGACAAAGCGGGGAGAAATCTTGAAAATCTCGGTGGTGGAGAGCAGGGGCGCGCCCGTTGCGTCGAAAGAAACGCGGTTGCCTTCTATAAACCGATAACTGCCTACGATTTCTTCGTCCACGGGATCCCACACCACCAATTGTTTGTAGGGGTTGGGCATGGTGTCGAATTCGTCTATGTCGACGCTTTTCCCCGTTCCTCCGCCCGCCATGCGGAACGTTTCCTCGCGCAAACGCCCCAATTCCTGCATCACCGAGGGCGAATCGTGGGCGGTGGTGATGAACACCATGCGGTCGCCATAGTTGGTGTAGCGCAGGAACCTTTCGGGCGTGAGTTCGTCTTTGAGTTTTTCCCTTGCAACGGGAGATATGATAGGTTCCATAAATCTAAACGTTAAAGGGCGCGAACACAGCCTGCGGGTCGTGGGCCAACGTATAGACGTGTTCGCGGACCAAAGCCGCCCATTCCTTGTCGCTGCGACTGTTGTCGAACGCCGAGCAAGGAATTGGCTTGCCCAAAGTTAAACAAATCTTCTGATTTCGGAGTTTGAACATCTCGTTTACCAAGAAAATCTGTTCGATATTCGCTTTGATACCCAAGCGGGTACGCAGACGGGCGAGGTTGTAGAAGAAATTAGAGTTCCGGCCCGAAATATGCACGGGAACCACATCCCGCAAAGTGTTGCGTGCCTGGGTGATGAAGGTCTTTTTCCACTCGGTGTCGGCAATCACACCGTGTTTCTCCTTGCGCGAGCACAAGCCGGCGGGAAAGTATAACAAGGTGCGGTCGCCCTTGAAGGCTTCGTCCAAATGGCGGCGGTTCTCGGTGTTTTTCTTCAACTTGCTGATAGGTAGAAAGACAGGCTCGAAAGGAGGCAGAGCCAAGAGCATATCGTTTACCGGAAAGACCACGTCGGGACGGAGTTGGCCGATACGGCTCAGGAGAGCCATGCCGTCCAGACCGCCCAAGGGATGGTTGGCGCAGAAAAGGTATCGGCCGGAGGGGTCGAGATTCTCTTGGCCCCGCATCGTCACCTCGCATTCAAAATCCTGAAGGATGGCGGTGGCGAAATCCACCCCCACCTTGTCTCGCTCCTTATATAAAAAGGCGTTCACTTCGTCTTCGTGAAGAATCTTGCGGAGCCAAGGGAGGAGCCACTTTATCTTCCTGTAGGCGGCGGGCGCCTTTTCGGCCAGCAAGCCTCCCACATCGATGGTCCGTTCGGAAATGGTAAAACGCAGCATAAACTTTAGGGTTTTCCTGTTCGGGTTTCCCGAAAGGTGTAAAAGTACGGCTTTTCGGGGAAATGGTCGGCGAGAGGGGGTTGAGAGGAAGATATGGGGGCGAGGGGGAGGGGCGGAAGCGAAAAAAAGAGGGCTGAAAGCAAAAAGTTATTAACAAATTGTGGAAAACTCTCAAAAAGGGGCGGATTCCGCTGTCTTGTCTTTCTTTGTAATATATTGATTTACTTATGCAATTGTCAATATAAGCCTTAAAAATGGGATTTTTTGGGACTGAATGGAAAAATTATTAACAAAATGGGATTTTTCGGATAATTCTCTTTAATTTTGGCCTGTTCTAAGCGGGAACCTTGCGGCGAAGAAACGGTGAGGTTCAATACGCGGAACAGAAGCATTATGGCGATTTTAGTAGGTAAAGAATTTTGCAAAGTGGATCCGGCCGGCCGTTTCAAATTCCCGGTGGCGCTCAAAAAGGCGCTTTCGGGCGTTGTGGAAGCGGGCTTTGTGATTCGGGAAAGCATCTTTGATGCCTGCCTCGAGCTTTACCCGCGCGGAGAGTTCGAGAAAGAAATCGAAAACAAGGTATCCAAGCTCAATCCCTACAACCCTCAGGATCGTCTTCTTATTCGTAAACTTTCGGAGGGTAATCCGGTGGAGCTGGACAACAACGACCGTCTTCTCATTCCTTCCGAACTCAAGAAAGCCAAGAAAATCGACAAGGAAATCGTGCTCATTTCCAAGATCAATATCATTGAGATTTGGGATGTGGAAACCTACAACAAGGTGAACGAGACCGAGGTTGATTTTGCACGGATGGCCGCCGAGCGATTGGGGCAGATTGACGCATCGGAAAAGTTATAGGAGGGTGCGTCATGACAAGCGGCTATCATGAACCTGTTATGCTTTCGGAGGCTTTACAAAGCCTTGATATTCATTCTGATGGTGTATATGTAGACGCTACTTTCGGAGGTGGTGGACATTCCCGTCGCATTCTTTCCAGTTTAGGTGAAAACGGCAAGTTGGTGGCTTTCGACCGCGATCCCGATGCATGGCATCGTGCCGCCGGAGATTCCGATTTTTCGCAGGCCGGAGATAGGTTTGTGCTGATTGGCGAGAATTTCTCTCTGCTCAGGAATCATCTTCGTTTCCGCAGGCTTCTTCCTGTAGACGGCATCTTGGCCGATTTGGGCGTTTCGTCGCATCAGTTCGATGTGGCCGAAAGAGGTTTTTCCACTCGTCTGCACGGACCGTTGGATATGCGTATGGATAGGAGCGGTGATCTTACCGCCGCCCTTGTGCTCAACACCTATGCGGAAGAAGAGTTGAAGCGGATTTTCTGTGTCTACGGCGAAATCGCTTTCGGCGGGCGGTTGGCGCGTGAAGTGGTGTCGCGGCGCGAAGAAGCGCCTTTTGTCTATACCGACGAGGCCGCCGCGTTTTTTGAACGTTTTGCGCAAAAAGGAAAAGAGAACAAGTTTTTGGCTATGGTTTTCCAAGCCTTGCGCATTGAGGTGAACAAGGAGTTGGAAAGTCTGGAGGCCCTGCTTACGCAAAGCTTGGAGGTGCTCAAACCCGGCGGGCGGCTGGTGGTGATTTCCTACCACTCGCTCGAAGACCGTCTGGTGAAGAATTTTATGCGTACCGGCCGGCTCGACGGCAAGGAGGAAAAGGATTTCTACGGCAACAATCTCTCGCCCATCGAGCCGGTGGTGCGGAAGGTAATGGTGCCCTCGCCGGAGGAAATCGAACGCAATCCCCGCTCACGCAGTGCCAAACTGCGGGTGGCACGGATAAAACCTGTGGAAAAGGAGGTGGGTCGTGGCCAAGAATAAGATTCGCGTGAAGCCTCGGGTGGAAAGCTCGGAGCCCCAGCCCGAACCGGAGGTGCTGTCGTTTTTCGGCAACACGCCCATGCCGGAGGAACGGTTGATGGAGCGTGAAGAAAAAAAGAAGAGGGGGAAAGAAGAGAAGCAAAGACGTGAACGCCGGCAGAAACGGCGGGCCCGATTCCTTTCCGTGCTGGATGGTTCGGAGTTTTTGGGAGAGAGGATGCGGGGCTATTGGGGACAGATATTTTTTGCGTTGTTCCTTGCCATCCTGATGATAACGAGCAATTACCATACCGAATCGGTAGTGCGCGAAACGGTGGCGATACGCAACGAATTGCAGGATCTGCAATACAGGCAGATTTCGAGCAAGGCGGAGTTGATGCGTTTGAGCCGGCAGTCGTCGGTGGCGAGGATGTTGGACAGCACGGGGGTGAAGGAGTCGGTGGTTCCGCCCTACATCATCCGTTATAAAGTTTCGGAAAGACCGAAAAACTAAAGGAAATGCACCGCAAATGAGCGACAAGTTGCAAAATACGAATTCGAACTTCTGGAAGAGAGCCTGGTGGATCTATCTCTTCTTCTTGTTGCTTGCCGCCTGCATTGTGGGCACGGCGGTGAAGGTGTCTTTCGTGGAGGGTGAACGTTGGCGCAAGATGGCGCAGAACCAAACGCTCCGCTACGAAGAAACGCCGGCCACGCGGGGCAATATCTATTCTGCGGACAACGCGCTTCTGGCGGTTTCGGTACCCATCTTCACCGTCCGCATGGATTTGCATCCGAGCGTGGTGTGCAACGACACGTTTACGCAATATCTGCGGCCTTTGTGCGATTCGTTGCACAAGATGTATCCCTCCGTTTCGTCGCAGTCTTTCCGCAACACTTTGTTGGAAGCACGTAGAAAGAAGAAACGCAACCTGTTGATAAAAAATAAAGTTACCTATTCCGAATTGGACAGAATGCGCCGCTTCCCCATTTTCAACAAGGGGCAGTATCGCGGTGGGTTCATCGTGGAGGAAAAAGAGAGGCGCAGCCGCCCCAACGGTATTCTGGCGGCGCGCACCATAGGCTACTACAATGTGGAAAGCAAGACGGGGGCGGGTTTGGAGCGTGCCTACAACAAGGAACTGCAGGGAACCAGCGGCCATCGGCTCACCCAGCGGGTGGCGCATGGAGTCTGGCGCCCCGTGTATAGCGCCGATGAGGTGAAGCCCGAAAACGGAAAGGATTTGATCACCACGCTCGACATCCGTATTCAGGACGTTACCGAAGCGGCCTTGCAGCGATGCATGGAGGAGAATGAAGCGGAACATGGTTGTGCGGTGGTGATGGAGGTGAAGACGGGAAAGGTGGTGGCGATGGCCAATCTCACCAAACAGGCCGACGGTACGTATGCCGAAAGTCAGAACTATGCGGTGGGGGAGGCGGTGGAGCCGGGCTCCATCTTCAAGTTGGCTTCCACGATAGCCATTTTGGAAGAAAGCCGGGAGGATGTGACGAATCGGATTGTGCCTACGGGCGAGATGAAGTTCTATAACCGTTGGATGCGCGACTCGCATAGGGGCGGATGGGGCGACATTCCGTTCTCGGAGGCTTTCGAAAAATCGTCGAACGTGGGTATTTCGTATTTGGCCAACGAGATTTTTCACGCCAACCAGCAGAAGTTTGTGGACTACCTCTACAAGATGCGGCTCAACAAACCGCTCGGTGTGGAGATTCCGGGCGAGGGAGAACCTTATGTCAAGAACACGAAGGATAAAACGTGGTCGGGCGTTTCCTTGCCGTGGATGTCGATTGGCTATGAAGTGAAGGTGACGCCTTTGCAGATGCTCAACCTCTACAATGCCGTGGCCAACAACGGCAAGATGATGAAGCCGATGTTCGTGAGCGCCATCCGCAAGGGGAGCGAGACGGTAAAAAGTTTCGAGCCGCAGGTGTTGGTGGAGAACATCTGTTCCAAATCCACCTTGTCTGCCGTGCAGAAGCTTTTGCAGGGCGTGGTGGAGAACGGCACGGGCACGGTGTTGCAGAACCCTCTCTATAAGGTGGCCGCCAAGACGGGCACGGCGCAGATGAATTACGGCAGGGGGCAGAAGATAACCTACCGTGCTTCGATTGTGGGCTATTTCCCCGCCGAAAATCCCCGCTATTCGTGCATTGTGATGATTACGTCGCCGCAGGGCGGGCGCTACTATGGCGGTTCGGTGGCAGGACCGGTGTTCAACGACATTGCACAGAAGATTTATGCCACGTTGATGCAGGGCGGTAGGGAAATCGCCGGGACCGGCTCGTTCAGACCTTATCCAGCGGCGGGCTACGCTGCCGATATACAGGCGGTGCACAAGCACATAGGTGAGGGCGTTCCCGAACTCGAGCCTACGGCTTTTGTGCGTAAGAATACAACCACCGTGCAGGTGTCGGACGGTTTCAACGAGGTGATTATGGCCAAGGATGTGGTGCCCGATTTGCGGGGAATGGGCTTGCGCGACGCTTCGTTTCTGTTGGAGCGTTGCGGTCTCAAGGCAAGAGTGTATGGCAAGGGTAGGGTGAAAAGGCAGGAGCCTGCCGCCGGAAGCCCTTGTGTGGCGGGTCAGACGGTGATGATAGAGTTGGGGTAGGTGATGGGGTTTATATATTAATATAAAAAGAAAAGACGTAAAATGAAAATAGAGGATCTGTTGAGTAAGGAATGCGGCGTGAAGCAGACCGTGGGGTCGCTTCAGACCGAGATAGGTGCGCTTACGCAGGATTCCCGCAAGGCGGAAAGGGGCGTTGTGTTCTTTGCCATACGCGGTACCAGCGTAGACGGGCATTCCTATATCGACACGGCGGTGCAGAAGGGCGCGGCTGCTGTCGTCTGTGAGGAACTTCCCCAACAGCTTTCGCCCGATGTGTGCTATATCCAAGTGGCCGACAGCAGCCGCGCTCTCGGCTTCATGGCCTGCGCCTTCTACGGTCATCCCTCCCGCTCCCTCAAACTGGTGGGCATTACCGGCACCAACGGAAAAACCACCACCGTCACCCTTCTCTATCGTTTGATGCGCGCCCTTGGCTACGAAGCCGGTTTGCTCTCCACCATAGAGAACCGTATCGGCGACCATGTGGTTCCCTCCACGCACACCACCGGCGACCCTCTCCAAATCAACGCCCTCCTGCGTCGAATGGTGGATGCGGGTTGTCAGTATGCCTTTATGGAAGTGAGCTCGCACGCCATTGTGCAGAACCGTATCGCTGGCTTGGAATTCACGGGAGCCATTTTCAGCAATATCACGCGCGACCACTTGGACTATCACAAAACCTTCGAAGCCTATATCAAGGCCAAGAAGGCCTTTTTCGATGCTCTGCCCGCCGAGGCTTTCGCCCTCACCAACGCCGACGACAAAAACGGTATGGTGATGTTGCAGAACACCTCCGCGCGCAAACTCACCTATTCCTTGCGGATGCCCGCCGATTTTTCGTGCAGGATTATCGAGGATTCCTTGCAGGGGCTGCATTTGGAAATAGACCGCAAAGACGTGTATATGCGCTTGGTGGGTCGCTTCAACGCCTATAACCTCACGGCCATCTACGCCACCGCCGTAAGTCTCGGATTCGGTTCCGACGAAGTGTTGGCCGCCATGAGTTCGCTCGAGGAAGCCTCCGGCCGTTTCCAAACCCTCTCTTCCACTACCTCGGGCAAAACAGGTGTGGTGGATTATGCCCATACCCCCGATGCCTTGGAAAATGTGCTCGACACACTTTCTTCCCTTATCCTGCCCGAACAGAATTTAATCTGCGTGGTGGGTTGCGGCGGAAACCGCGATGCAGGGAAACGTCCTCAAATGGCGCGTATAGCCTGTCGTTATGCGGGAAAAGTGATTTTCACTTCCGACAATCCCCGTTTCGAAGACCCGCAGGACATTCTCGACCAGATGCTCGCCGGTCTTTCTTCCGCGCAGAAAGAACAGGTTTTGGTGATGCCCGACCGCGAGCAGGCAATCAAAACTGCCTGTATGTTGGCGCAGGACAAGGACGTGATTTTAGTTGCAGGAAAAGGACATGAACCCTATCAGGAAATCAAGGGTGTGAAACACCACTTCGACGATAGGGAAATGTTGGCCAAATATTTGTAAAACATAAACTCATGTTGTATTACTTATTCACTTACTTGCACGAAAATTTCAATCTGCCGGGAGCAGGCGTGTTTCAATACATCTCCTTCCGTGCGGCTATGGCCATTGTGCTCTCGCTCTTCATTTCGATGGTGTGGGGCAAGAGGGTGATGGCGTTCCTGCACCGCAAGCAGATAGGCGAAACGGTCCGCGACCTCGGTCTTCAGGGGCAGAAAGAGAAAGAAGGCACCCCCACGATGGGAGGGCTCATCATCATCGTCGCCATTCTCATTCCTGTGCTTTTGTTCTGCAAGCTCGATAATGTATATGTGTGGCTTATGATAATCACCACCGTATGGCTCGGCATCATGGGCTTTATGGACGATTATATAAAAGTGTTCAAACACAACAAACACGGCCTTAAAGGTAAGTTCAAGGTGATAGGACAGGTGGGTCTTGGGCTTTTGGTCGGTCTGGTGATGTGTTTCCATCCCGACATCACGGTTTCGCAGAAAAATGTGGCCGAGGTTTGCGTGGAGAACTACAATGTGCTCGATGCCGAACAATACGAAGAAGCCGAAGAAACGCTGGCGGCCGCCACCGAGAAATCGATGAAGACCACCATTCCTTTCGTCAAGAACAACGAACTCGACTATACCGCCATTATGGAGGCCATCCATACGGGTTGGGGAAAATATACATGGATTCTGTTTGTGCTGGTGGTGATTTTTGTTGTGACGGCGGTGTCGAACGGCTGTAACCTCACCGACGGCATAGACGGTCTGGCCACTGGTACGTCGGCCATTATCGGCGCTACCTTGGCCGTGCTCTCGTGGATTTCGGGAAACATCATCTTTTCCGAATATCTCAACATCATGTACATTCCGAATGTGGGCGAACTCACTATTTTCATCGCCGCCTTCGTGGGTGCCACCATCGGCTTCCTCTGGCACAACACCTATCCCGCCCGCATCTTTATGGGCGATACGGGAAGCCTTACCCTCGGCGGCATCATCGCTGTCTATGCGCTGCTTATCCGCAAGGAATTGCTTCTGCCTGTGCTTTGCGGAATCTTCTTGATGGAAAGTTTGTCTGTGATTATGCAGACTACCTATTTCAAATACACCAAAAAACGTTTCGGAGAGGGCAAGCGCATCTTCCTGATGTCGCCTCTCCATCACCATTACCAAAAGAAAGGCATTCCGGAGCCCAAGATTGTGATGCGCTTCTTTATTGTGAGCATCCTTTTGGCCGTCATCACCTTGGTGACCTTGAAACTCCGATAAACCTCCTTATAAACGATAAAAAGAAAAACACGATATGAACGCAAAATTCAGTATTGAGACATTGGCCAAGCAAGGCACCGTTTCCCGCTCCATGGCCGAATCGGTGGCCACGCATATCCGCGACTTGCGTAAGAAGGTGATACAGGAAAGTTTTCAGGATTTCCGTCAGGTGGACCATCGTTTGGAATTTGTGGCCAAGGTGCGGGGTGTGGAATATATCGACGATGCCAAGGCCAGCAATGTGAATTCCACGTGGTTCGCTTTGGAAAACATGACCCGTTCCGTGGTATGGATTGCCGGAGGAAAGACCGACGATATAGACTTTTCCTCCATGCGGAATTTAGTGGGGAAGAAGGTGAAACATATCGTTTGTCTGGGCAAGGACAACAGCGCCATTACAGAGGCTTTCGGCGATGTGGTGTCGAATATCATTCAGACCGATACCATGCCCCATGCCGTGCAGGCGGCCTATCTGCTGGCCGAGGAAGGCGATGTGGTGTTGCTTTCGCCCGCCTGTCCGAGTTTCGATTTGTTCGAAAGCTATCAGGACAAGGGTATGCAGTTTAAGCGTGCCGTTTGCGAATTGTGATTTTTTTAGCGCAGAGCGATGAGAGAGATTGCCAAATTTTTGGGAAAGTATTTTAAAGGCGACAGCGGCATCTGGACCGTGATGGCCTTGCTTTCCCTTGTCTCGATGGCGGCTATTTACAGTGCCACGGGGCTTTTGGCATATCGTTACCATAGCGGCCATGTGGCCTATTATGTGTTGCGCCACGGAGGTCTTCTCTTGGTGAGTTGGGTGGTGATGTTCTGTTTTCACCGCATCAAATACACCCGCTTTGCCCGACTTTCGGTGTTGGCCTATCCTATCGTCATCGTGTTGCTTGTATATGCGCTCATGTTGGGCGAAATCAATGGCGCCAACCGTTGGGTGCGTATTCTGGGATTTTCGTTCCAGCCCTCCGAATTTGCCAAGGTGGTGCTGGTGGCCTTCTTGTCGCGGCAGCTCACCGTGAAGCAAAGCGTCATTACCGAAAAGAGCGCCTATTGGCAGATGTTGCTGTTCGCTTTGCCCGTTATCCTGTTGATTTTTTTCGACAACCTTTCCACGGCGATGCTTCTTACGCTCACCTGTTTCATTTTGATGGTGGTGGGCGGTGTTCCTCAAAAACGCCTATGGGCTACGGTGGGTGTGGGAATGGCGGTGATGGTGCTTTTTGTAGGCCTGCTTTTTCTGCCGCCCGAAAACAAACTTCCCGGCCGTACGCTCACGTGGAAACACCGTATAGAGAATTTCATAGGTTCCGATGCGAACGCGGAAAGCAATGCGAACAACTATCAGGCCGACCAGGCCAAAATAGCCGTGGCCAGCGGAAAGGTTCTTGGAAAGGGGCCCGGAAACAGCACCCAGCGGAACTTTGTGCCGCATCCCTATTCCGACTACGTATATGCCTTGATTATAGAAGAATATGGAGTTGCGGGAGGATTGGTGATATTGGTGCTTTACCTTTGGTTGTTGCGGAGGGGAATGAATATCGCCAAGCGATGCAAAGGTTTGTTCGGAAGTTGTCTGGTGATGGGGCTTACCTTTATGCTCACCTTGCAGGCCTTGGTGAACATGGGCGTGGCCGTGGGATTTTTTCCCGTCACGGGGCAACCCTTGCCGTTTGTGAGCATGGGAGGAACCTCGAGTCTGTTTACCGGCATGGCGTTGGGCATGATACAAAGTGTGGCTCTGGCGGTGAACGAACAGGAAAAGGCCGAGGAGGATTGACCGATACGAATGAAAATAAAGAAAACAAAGGGATATGGAAACGAACGAAAAACAACCCTATAGGGTCATTATCAGCGGAGGCGGCACAGGGGGACATATTTTCCCCGCTATCGCCATTGCCAACGAGCTCAAGAGCCGTGACCCCGAAATCGACATTCTGTTTGTGGGTGCCGAAAACCGCATGGAGATGAAGAAGGTGCCGGAAGCGGGATATAAGATTATCGGTCTGAATGTGGTGGGCTTAGACCGGAAACACCTGTGGAAGAATTTTACCGTACCGTTCAAATTGTTGGAAGCTTTCCGCAAAACCCGCAGAATCGTCAAGGATTTCAATCCCGATGTGGTGGTGGGTGTGGGCGGTTATGCCAGCGCGCCTACCCTCTATTCGGCGCAACGTCTGCATATCCCCACGCTCTTGCAGGAACAGAATTCCTATCCCGGACTCACCAATAAGATATTGGCGAAAAAAGCCGAGGTGGTGTGTGTGGATTACGATGATATGGATGTCTTCTTTCCCAAGGAAAAAATCATTTGGACGGGCAATCCCATCAGGCAGGATATTGCGGATATCAATGCAAAGAGAGAAGAAGGCCTCGCTTTCTACAAGCTCAAACCCGATATGCCCACGCTTTTGGTAATGGGGGGCAGTTTGGGCGCACGCACCATCAATTCCGCCATGAAACAATGGGTGGACGCGTTTTTGGAGAAAGGCTATCAGATTCTTTGGCAAACCGGCACCTATTACTATCAACAGATGTTGCCTTATGCAGAGGGTAAGGAAAACCTCGTGATGCTCGACTTTATCCGTCGCGTGGATCTCGCTTACGCCGTGGCCGATGTGATTGTGTCGCGGGCGGGCGCCATTTCCATTTCCGAACTCTGCGTGGTGGGAAAACCCCTTATTTTGGTGCCTTCTCCCAATGTAGCCGAAGACCATCAGACCAAAAACGCCATGGCCCTGAGTTCGAAGAACGCCGCCGTGCTTTTGCCCGATATGCGCGTGGTGGAAGACTTGGGCAAGGTGGTTATCGATTTGTTCTCGAACACAAGGCGCCGTGAATTGCTCGCGCAGAATATCTCGCGTCTGGGCACCACTTCGGCGGCGCGCAACATTGTGGACCAAGTGCTTAAATTGGCACAAAAGGGACGCGGCAACAAACAGGAAAAAAAGGAACAGAAATGAAAGCCGACCGTATCACACACCCCTATTTTCTGGGCATAGGCGGCATCGGCATGAGCGCTTTGGCCTTTCACTACCTGCAACAAGGTTGCAAGGTGAGCGGCTACGACCGTGTCTGCACACCGCTTACCAGAAAGTTGGAAGAAGCCGGTGCTGTGATTCACTACACCGAAGATCCCGCCTTGATTCCGCAAGATGTCTCGACGGTAATCTATACGCCCGCCATTCCCGCCGACCACGGCGAATGGGAGAGCATCCGTCAACGCGGGCTGCGGTGTTACAAGCGGGCGGAGATTCTGGGTGTATTGTGCCGTCTCTACCGTACCGTGGCCGTGGCCGGCACGCACGGAAAAACCACCACCTCTTCGCTCATCGCCTACCTCTTGCAGTCGAGCATAGGTTGCAACGCCATTCTCGGCGGCCTTTCCATCAATATGGGCGGTAACTACCATCACGATGCCAAGAGTCAGATTATGGTGACCGAAGCCGACGAATACGACCATTCGTTCTGGCAGCTCTATCCCTATTTCTCGGTGGTTACTTCCTGGGACCCCGACCATATGGACGTATACGGAACCTTGGAGAATATGCGGGCGGCCTACGTGCGTTTCATGCGGCAGTCCGACCGTTTCATCGCCGACTCCACTTTGGATTTGCCCTTTCAGCCCCGTTTTTACTACGGCCTCGAAAAGGACGGAAAAGCGCGGGCGTATGCCGAGAATATCCGCGTGGAGAACGGGGCCTATATCTTTACTTATGTAGGGCCGCGCGGCCGTATCGAGAACCTCAAGATGGTGCTGCCGGGCCGTCACAATATAGAAAACGCGGTGGCAGCCATCAGCATCGCTCTCGAGATGGGAGTCGGACCGGCCAAAATTCGTGCGCTCCTGCCCGGATTCAAAGGTGTGAAACGCCGTCTGGAATATTGTCACAAAGGCAATAAATGGCAATATTACGACGACTACGCCCATCATCCCGCCGAGATAGAAGCCAGCATCAGCGCCCTGCGCGAATGTTATCCCGACTACAGGTTGGTGGTGATTTTCCAACCCCACCTCTACACGCGCACCCGCGACTTGTGCGATACCTTCGCGTCGAGTCTGTCCGAAGCCGACGAAATTTGCCTGGCCGACATCTATCCCGCCCGCGAACAACCAATAGAGGGTGTTACTTCGCGCCTTATCGGCAACAAGATTCAGGGCAAGGAGGTGAGCTATTGCAACTGCGAGGACATTCCCGCTTGGGTGGAGAAGCGCACGCAGCGTGCCGACGGAAAATCGGGGCTGTTGTTCGTGACGATGGGGGCCGGCAATATCGACCGCAGTGTGGAACCCTTGATTCGTTTTTTTGACAAAGAAGACAAAGCTTAAGATAAGATGAAACGTGTTTCGGTGATTGTTGCCCTGCTGTTGGCGGTGGCCGTTTTTGCGGCCGCCTTCGTGCTTGCTGTGCGCCATGCCGAACATGCGCTTTCGAAAAAGGCCTGCCGGACGGTCCATATCGACATCGACCGCAACGGCAAGGGCGTCTATATGCAGGAACGCGACATCAAGAATTGGATGGCCCTGCACGGCATCACGCCTCAAAACACCCCGTTGATGCAGATCAACGCCTCCCATATCGAAACGGTGTTGCGGCAGAATCCCTATGTGCAGGACGCGCAGGTCTACACCACGCCCGATGAGGTTCTGCATATTGCTGTGGAGCAACGCAATCCGATTCTCAAAATCATCAATACCCGCCAACAGACTTTCCAATTGGACGAAAACGGAGTGGAAATGCCCGTCAATCCCGACTACAAAGCCCGTCTGCGGGTAGCCAGCGGTTATATTCCCCTTACGCCTCGCTACGGCTCCGATGTGACGCTTCTTTCCGACACTTCGCGCCGTGTTTTGCTTAGAAAATTGTTCGACATTCACGCCTACCTTTCCGAAGACCCTCTTTGGGATGCCCTTTTCGAGCAGATTTATGTGAACGGGAACCTCGAAATAGACCTTATTCCCAAAGTAGGCGGGCAGGTTGTGGCGTTGGGGAAGATTGAAGACAGGGCCGACCTTGCGCAAAAGATGTTCCGTCTGAAACTTTTTTACGAACAGGCCATGAAGGGACAGGACTGGCAACGTTATTCCACGTTGGATTTGCGTTACAGGAATCAGGTGGTGGCCACGCGCCGTGCCGGATACAACTGAAAGGAACGATATAATTAAAAAAGAAAGAATATGGAAGAAGAAACCGATGTTGTGGTAGGCCTTGACATAGGTACTACCAAAATCGTGGCCGTGGTGGGTTGCCGCGACCAGGCCACGGGAAAGATCAAGATTATGGGCTACGGGAAAACCGAGTCTACGGGCGTGGTACGCGGGGCGGTGATGAACATCACCAAGACCGCCGAAGCGGTGAAGCGTGCCGTGGAACAAGCCTCGGATAACGCGAACGTGGAAATAGGCGAGGTGTATGTGGGCATTGCCGGACAGCACATCGAAAGCTTCATTCAGTCCAACAGTTTCGTGCGCGCCAACAGCGAAGAAGTGGTGACCCGTGCCGAAATCGAGAAGTTGAAGCAGGAGGCGAGCAAGGGCAGGGTGGACCCCGGCAAGAAAATCATTCACGTGGTTCCGCAAACCTTTACCGTAGACGGCGTTTCGGGTTTCCGCGAAGACGAGTTCGAAGGTATGACGGGTTCGAATGTGGAGGTGAACTACAACATCATCACCGCCGACTCCCTGGCCATGCGCAACATTCAGAAGAGCGTGGAAACGGCGGGGCTCGAAATCAAAGGCTTCATTCTCGAACCTTTGGTGTCGGCCGAAGCGGTTCTGGACAGTACCGACAAAGACGCGGGCGTGGTGTTGGTGGATATAGGCGGCGGCACCACCGACGTGGCCATCTTCGGCAACGGCGTGCTGCGGCATACGGCCGTGATTCCCTTGGCGGGCAATCTCATCACCTCCGACATACAACGCGCCTGCACCATCATGCAAAGACAGGCCGAGGCCCTCAAGACACGTTTCGGATCGGCGCTTCCTAGCGAGGAAAGCGAGGAGAAAATCGTTACCATTCCCGCCATAAACGGCAAGAGTGTGCGTGAAATCTCGCTCAAGCAACTTGCTACCATCATCAAGGGGCGTGTGGACGAAATCTTCGGCCAGGTAAGTTACGAAGTGGGCAACTGCAACCTCGATACCGACCAGTTTATCGGCGGCGTGGTGCTCACCGGCGGCGGTTCCAAGATGAAGCATATAGACACCGTTTGCGAATACATCACGCAGCTCGACACCCGTCTGGCCTGTCCCAACAAACACCTTTCGCCCGATTCGCCCAAAGACCTGAACGACCCTATCTTCGCCACGGCGGTAGGTCTGGTGATTTACGGCGTGCGCAGTGAAGAGGAGAACAACCTTATCCACGTGCCCTTGGCCACCCAGTCCGGTACGGAAGAGAAAGAAACGGCCGAAGAAGTTTCGGAAGAAACTTCCGCCTCCGAAGTTTCCGAAGCCGGTCCGACGGAGAACCCTCCCGCCGCTCCGAAACCGAACCCCAAGAAGCCGTGGTGGAGAGGACGGGACGGAAGTTTCTTCGGAATGGGTAAGTTGGGAGACTTTATCGTGTCCGCCTTGGACGATGATGTGCAATAATTTCGCGAAATGAACAGGCCACCGTTTATAAATAGGCGATACGGATGGGTTGCGAACGGTGGCCGTACCTTAATTTTGAAGATTGCTAGAAATATTGTTTGACATGGAAGAATTGATGAATCAGAACCACGACGGCGAGTTTTTGAATTTTGTGCTTCCCAAGAACCAATCCTCCTATATCAAAGTGATGGGAGTGGGCGGCGGCGGCAGCAATGCCGTGAACCACATGTTCCAGCAGGGCATCAAGGATGTGGATTTTCTTATCTGCAACACCGATGCGCAGGCGTTGGACGCCAGTCCCGTTCCTCATAAAATTCAATTGGGAAAAGGTTTGGGAGCCGGTAACGTGCCGCAAGTGGCCCGTGACGCGGCGGTGGAGAAACACGATGAAATAAAGGAAGCCCTCACCGGCACCAAAATGCTCTTCCTGACAGCGGGAATGGGCGGCGGGACCGGCACAGGCGCCACGCCCGTAGTGGCTTCGATTGCCAAAGAAATAGAATTGGTGGGCGATGAGGTCAACAAGATTCTCACGGTGGCTATCGTCACCATGCCGTTCAGTTTCGAGGGCCGCAAACGCGTGGAACAAGCGCGGGCGGGTGTTTCCGAATTGCGCAAGATTGTCGATTCCATCCTTATCATCAACAACGACCAACTGCGTCAGTTCGGCAAGATGAGCCTGAAGGAAGCCTTTGCCAAAGCCGACGACATCCTGACGACGGCGGCAAAAGGCATCTCCGAAATCATTACGGTTACTTCCTATGTGCAGATAGACTTTAAGGATGTGAACACGGTGATGCAGAACAGCGGGGCCGCCATCATGGGCTATGGCTCGGCTGCGGGCGAAAACCGTGCGAAGGAAGCCATCGAAGCGGCCATGAATTCGCCTCTGCTCAACGACAACAGCATCAAGGGCTCCAAAAACGTGTTGCTCTATTTCAGCTACGGTCCCGATGCTCAGCTGAATATGGACGAGATAGACGTGGTTACCAAGTCGATTGCGCAACGCACCGAAACCGAGGCCGATATGATCTGGGGCGCGGGCGAGGATGCGTCGGCGGGCGAAAACCTTAACATCACCTTGATTGCGACGGGCTTTGAAGAAAAGAAGGTGATGGGTATCCGCGAAAAGACCATCATCAATCTCAACGAAAAAAATTATACCGCACCGGCCGTTGTTCCGGCCCCTGCGCCTATATCCGCATCCACGCCCGCGCCCGCTTCTGCGCCCGTGGCCGAAATCCGCCAGCCGGAGGCCAGGGATTCCGAAAAAAGGGAGGTTGTGGGTGTATTGAATTTCGACGGAGAAGTTTCGTCCGCACAACAGGTAAGCGAACTCAAGGCGGCTCCCGCCGAAGCGCCGGCCGTGGCATCGGAACCCACGGTGGCGGAAGATCCTCTTATCGAGGAGGTGAAGGCCGAATCCGAAAAGTGGATGAACGACATCGATATCTTTGCCAGCGTGGAGACCATCGCAGCGGAGGAAAAGGTTGCCACGGTGGAAGAAATTGCCGAAACGCCGGCGATGCTTGAACAATCGCAGCCCGAAGCCGTTGAGGTTGAAGAGAATATCTCGATGGAAATCCGCACGGAAGCGCAACAGGAAATGGGTTCCGAGACCATGCATCAGGAAACCGTGACTGCGGTTATGGAGGCCTCCGAACAAGTGCAGCCTACCAATGTGATTCGGGAACGTTATGCGGCCACGGCCGAACGGATGATGCATCTGCGTCAGATGTCGCAGAAAATCAAGACACAACAAGGTCTGCGCGAAATAGAATCCATACCGGCCTATCAACGGCAGAATCTGGATTTGATACCGGTGGTGCCTTCGGATGTGTCGGAAGTGAGCTCAACCAGCATCGGCAGAGACGGCAGCCTGTTTTCGTCGAATCCGCCGTTTCTGACGGACAAGGCCGACTAAAAGTTTAGACCTCAAAAAAAGGGGGCTGCCATTCGGCAGCCCCCTTTTTTTTATTCGTGATAAATCAACGCTACGGCGGTGGCGGAAACGCCTTCTTCCCGTCCTTCGAACCCCATCCTCTCGGTGGTGGTGGCCTTTACCGAAACCCGGTCGGGATCTATCTGCAAGACTTCGGCCAAGCGCTTCTGCATGGCCGGGATATAAGAGGCGATTTTGGGCTTCTGCAAACGGAGGCACGAATCGACGTTGCCTATGGCATAGCCCTTTTGATGCAACAAATCCTTCACCCTGCCCAAAAGCAGCGTGCTGTCTATATTTTTATAGGTAGAATCCGTATCGGGAAAATGCTTGCCGATGTCTCCCAAGGCGGCGGCGCCCAACAAGGCATCGCACAAGGCATGAATCAACACATCGGCATCTGAATGTCCCTCCAATCCCTGAGTATGCGCCACTTCTACCCCGCCCAAAACCAATTTTCGGTTCGGAGCAAAACGGTGCGCATCATAGCCGTAACCTATGCGGAAATTCATTCCTGCGACTTTTTCTTTCTGTCGAAAGTGAAATTGACCCCTACGCGAAGCGTGTTCTTGAGCGGGTTGGATCCCGATGTCTGCGAGGTGGGAATGAGATAGGAAAAGTCGAGCCCCACCATTTTATATTGCAAGCTTACGCCCAAAGCAACGTATTGACGGTCTCCCTTGTATTTGCTTTCGTGGAAATAGCCCATTCTCACAGCCACAATATTCCGCCACCAATATTCCGCACCGAGACTCCACATAATTTCCTGCATTTCTTCCTTGAAGCCGCCCGGAGCGTCTCCGAACGATTGGAAGATACCCTGCATCACGTTGACGCGGTTGGTGCGGCCTGCGACAATCGTGTCACCGTGCGTGAGAGGCGGCGTGGGAACCAAAAGCTTGTAGGCTTCGCCGTAGAAGCCCACCGAATTGTAGTCGTTGATATGCCAGTCGAAACCCACACCCAGACGCAAGGCGGCGGGCAGGAAGTTGCGGTCTACATCCTCAAGGTTGTTGCTGTAACTTACCTTATTCCCGATATTGGTGATGCTCAGACCCGCCATCAGGGTGCCGCCCTTGAAGTTCTTGATCTCGAAGTTCTGTTTGTAGTACAGGCCTATATCCGCCGCGCCGGCAAGCCCCGCCTTGGTGTCCTGTCCCTGAACATATTGTCCCAAGGTGAGGTTGGAGTAGATGAAACGCCCCGTCACCGCAATCGAAAGCACATCGATGATTTTGCGCGAATAGCTCACGTCAATCGCAAATTCGTTGGGACGGAAAGTCTGTGCGCTATAAGGACTTCCTGATTCGTCAGTAAAGGTTACATCACCCATCGAGAAATAGAGCAAGGAGGCGGCAAGGGCGTTGCGGTCGTCGAACTTATACATGCCCGAAAGGTATACCAACGACATATCGGGCACCAGATTGAGCAGCCATGGACTGTAAGTGAGGGCGGCACCGTAGTCTTTCTCCATGAAGACGTATTTGGCGGCGTTGTAGTGCTGGGAATAAAGGTCGGGCGTGGTGGCCACACCTATATCGCCCATACCGCTTGAGCGGGCGTCGGGAGACAACGAAAGAAAGGGTACGGCTGTGGAAATGGCATTGGGTCGTTGCCCCATTCTTGCTGATACAGAATGGTCCGGATCTAGAATTTGTGCGCGTAGCGTAGGTACGACCAAAAGCAAAAGAGCCGATAAGGCTACAAGTTTTCTTTGCATTCCAAAATAATTTTAAGGTTGCGTCTATACGACTTAAGTTAAAGGGTACCGTTTCTTCTGTTCATCGGCAAATCTTTTGGTGCAAAAACGTACGCGAAGATACGAAAAAATATTATCTTTGCCGTCTTTGGATAGAAAGAGAGATATGACAGGTATGCATTCCTTTCGAAAAATCAAGCGCATTTGCGCCGTTCTGTGTTTGACGGCGTGTTCGGCTTTCGCCTATGCGCAGGATATGCACCTCTCTCAACTCTATTCCAATCCCCTCTATCTGAACCCCGCTTTTGCCGGCACTTCGGGCTGCGGGCGTATCACGGCGGGCTACCGCAACCAGTGGCCCAACGTGGGCGGAGGATTTTCGTTGGCTACGGTTTCCTACGACCAATATATCAGAGCTTTGCATGGCGGCATAGGCGCCTATGTCAATGCCGATTTTCAAGGCGGCGGAACCTTCCGCGAGATTTCGGCGGCCTTTATGTATGCGTTCCGTGCACAACTTTCGAATAAACTGTTTCTTACCTTGGCCGTGCAGGGCTCCTATGCCAACCGCTATGTCAATTGGGAATCGCTCACCTTTCCCGATCAATACGATCCTTATTTAGGTTTGGTGCAGGGGCGTCCTACCTCCGAGAACCTGCCGAGTACCCCCATGAGCCGTCATTACGGCGATGTGGGCGTGGGCGCCACTTTCTACGGCGAGAGTTTTTATGTAGGGGTTTCGGCCGTGCATCTCATCCGTCCCGATGTGGGATTCATGGGGCCGAGCCGCTTGAATATCCGCTACAGTGCGCAGGTGGGAGGCAAAATTCACTTCAAACCCACCTACGGAGAAATCCGCGACGAGAAAGACCCTTATCTTTCTCCCAATATCGTGTATATCCAGCAGGGCAAGTTCACGGAGCTCAACTACGGGCTCTATGCGCAGATATGGCCGATTATTTTCGGGGTTTGGTTCCGTCAGAGCTTCAGTAATCCCGATGCGGTGATTTTTATGTTGGGTGCTGATTTCAAGGGTATTCACATTTCTTATAGTTACGACCTTACGGTTTCCAAACTTACGGCCCGCAGCGGGGGAAGCCACGAAATAGCCTTGGGTTTCCGTATTCCTTGCAAGCGTCAAACCTTGGGGGCCCGCCGCATCGAGGCCATTCCCTGTCCGAGGTTCTAAAAATGCGTTTTGTGCGCACGCTTCTTGAAAGTGTCTTGAAAAAGACTTATCTTTGCACCGCTTAAAATGTAGAAAGATGTATAAGCAAGCTTTCAGATTCCTGTTTGTAGCCGGCATTTTGGCTACCCTTGTTTCTTGCAACAGCAAGACCGGACAATCGCAGTCCACAGGTTGGGGTGTGAACGATCCCAAATGGGGCGGCTATCAACGCACCGAAAACTATGTGCAGCCGGTTCCCCTCCGCTTTGTGTTTATTCAGGGCGGTTATTTTGTGATGGGACGCAACCAAGAAGACCTTAAGTTCGAGCACAACAACGAGCCCCGTCGCGCCACCGTAAGTTCGTTCTATATGGACGAGGTGGAGACCTCGAATGCCGATTATGCCGAGTATATCTATTGGCTCAATCGTATCTACGGTCAGGACTATCCCGAAGTGGTGGAAAAGGCCAAACCCGATCCTTTGGTTTGGAACAGCGTGGGCGGTTTCCGCGACGCTATGACCGAGGCCTATTTCGAAAATCCGGGCTATAACAACTATCCCGTGGTGGGTGTTACCTGGGAACAGGCCCGCGACTATTGCGACTGGCGGACCGACCGTATCAACGAATACATTTTGATTCAGGCCAAGATTCTGAAAATGGATATGGGGCAGACCGCCGACAACAACTTCAACACCGATGCCTATCTGGCCGGTCAGTACAGCGGTATCGTGAACAAAGGTCTTCAGGATATGGACCCCAACGCCACCGAAACCCGTCGCGGTGTACAGAAAAAAGACGGTATCTTGATTGAGAAGCTGCGTCTTCCCACCGAAGCCGAATGGGAATATGCCGCTTTGGCCTTGATGGGCAACAGCAATCAGGAACGTGTGGCCGAACGCCGCATTTATCCGTGGAACGGCAAACCCCTGCAGGTCCGTGCTCCTCAGACTCCCTACAGAGGTACTATGATGGGCAACTTTATGCGTGGCGACGGTGACTATATGGGTACGGCGGGCGCGTTGAACGACGGTGCCGACTACACAGCTCCCGTTTATTCCTATTTCGCCAACGATTTCGGTCTGTATAATATGGCGGGCAACGTGGCCGAGTGGTGTATGGACGTATATCGTCCCCTTACTTTCGAGGATGCCGACGGTTTGAACGCCTATCGTGGTAATGTCTATCAAACGGTGGAACGCGACGAAGACGGTCTGATTGCCGAAAAAGACAGCTTGGGCCGCATCCGTTACCGTCAGTTCACCGACGAAGAGTTGGCTTCGCGGGAGAACTTCAACAAGTCCGACAACCGCAACTACTTGGACGGTGATTATGAATCGGCCATTGTGGAAGACTGGTTGGCCAAGGGCGACGGTGACGAAGAAGAGGACGGTGCTTCGGCGCAGTCTTCCTCCACCACTTCGCTTTTGTATGAATACGGCACAAGTTCGTTGATTTCCGATAAGTCGCGTGTGGTGAAAGGCGGTTCGTGGAGAGACCGTGTCTACTACACGTCGGCGGCCACCCGTCGTTTCATGGATCAGGACAAGAGCTCCGACTGGATCGGTTTCCGTTGCGCGATGCCTCGCATCGGGGCGGCGAACGGAGGCACCTTGGCTACCAAGAGATAGTGGCCTCAAGGAGAAAGGATAGAGAGGCGTAGCGTGGGCTACGCCTCTTTTTTTATTTTTGCGGAATGCCGATGTCGAAATCCATAGAACTTCTTGCTCCCGCCGCCGGTTTTGAGGTGGCGAAAGCGGCCATAGATGCCGGTGCGGATGCCGTGTATATGGGCGGGCCGGCCTTCGGTGCGCGGGTGCGGGCTTCCAATTCCTTGCAGGACATCGAAAAGACGGTGCGTTATGCCCACCGCTACGCCGCCCGTGTGTTTCTTACGCTCAACACCTTAATTTACGAAGACGAAATGCCCGCGGCCTTGGAATTGGCGCGGCAGGCCTATAATATGGGCGTGGATGCGCTGCTGATTCAGGATTTGGGATTGTTGGAGGCGGGCTTGCCTCCTATCGAGCTTCACGCCAGCACCCAATGCCATATAGACAGTGTGGAGAAAGCGCTTTTTCTGCAATCGTTGTGTTTTAAGCGTTTGGTTTTGGCGCGCGAACTTTCGTTGCAGGAGATTGCGGCCATTTCGCAGGCGGTGAAGATAGAAACCGAGGCTTTTGTACATGGGGCGTTGTGCGTAAGTTATAGCGGGCAGTGCTATATGAGTTGCTATACCACGGGGCGGAGCGGCAATCGGGGCGAGTGCAGCCAGTCGTGCCGTTTGCCCTACGATTTGGTCAACGGGCGAGGGGAGGTGTTGCTCAAGAACCGTTATCTGCTTTCCATGAAAGACCTCAATGCCGATGCGTATATGGAAGATTTGGTGCGTGCGGGCGTGTCGTGTCTCAAGATAGAGGGGCGTTTGAAGGAGGTGGATTATGTGAAGAACGTAACCTATTGGTATCGAAAACGGTTGGATGCTGTTTTGCGCGATTTTCCCCAATATGCCAAGGCCTCGCAGGGCGAGGTGCGGACCGATTTCCAGCCCGATTTGCAGAAAACTTTTCATAGGGAATACACTTCTTTCAATTTGTCGGGAAAGCGTGAGGATTGGGCGGTTTTTGAAACGCCCAAGGCCGTGGGGTGCAGGGTGGGAACGGTGCGCAGGGCCGAACTCCGACGCAACAGGGAGGGATTTTGGCGGTTGGATTTGCAGGTGGAGGGAAACGCCGAGTTTTCGGCGGGCGACGGAATCTGCTATGTGGATGCGCGCGGCGAGTTGCAGGGCGGGAATGTGGAAAGGGTGGAGAAAAAGAAGAATCTTTCTTGCTTGGAAATGGCGGCGCCTTCGCAAAATCCTGCATCGCTTCCTGCGGAGGGGGCGATTCTCTATCGCAACCGCGACAAAATATTCGACAAAACCCTACAGACGGCTGCATTTTCGCGGACTTTGGCCGTGCACGGTGTGTTCGAAGCCAAGGAAAGATGTTTTTATTGGCGCGATGAAGACGGCAACGAGGTGAAGGCGTTTTTGAACGAAGACGAGGTGCAGCCTGCACGCAATCCCGAAGCGGTGCCCGCCAATTTCGCCGCGCAGACGGGCAAGTTGGGAGGCACGGCCTATCGTTTGGAAAGTTTTGAATACAAGGGTGATGAATTCTTCTTTGTGCCCGCTTCCACGCTCAACCGCATCCGTCGCGACTTGGTGGAGAAGATGAATGTTTTGCGGGAGGAAAGATACCGTCCGGCGGCGGTTCGGTCCGAGCGGAAAAAGGAAGCCGCCTCTGCTTCGGCCGTGGCCTTGGACTACCGCGCCAACTGCGCCAACAGCTACGCCCGGCGGCTTTATTCGGGCGCGGATGCAGTGTCGGTGGAACCTGCCTACGAACTGGAGATGGAGAAGCACCGCCGGCAACCCAACGAGGTGCTGATGCTCTGCAAACACTGCATCCGCGCCCAAGTGGGCCAATGCCTCAAACGCGACAAGGTGTCGGACAAGTTCAAGGGCGATTTGTTTTTGCGTTCGGCAAACCATAAATTCGCATTGCGTTTCGATTGCGAGGCTTGCAGAATGGAGGTCCGCTCGTGCTGAACGCGGGGAGAGTTTTCACATTTCTGAAAAGATGAAGAAACAGACTTGGATGTTTTTCGGATGCAGGGCGATGCTGCTTGTGGCGATGACGGGCTTGGCCGTTTCGTGCGCCAACTACAGCTCCGCACCCACGGGAGGCCCCAAGGATGTGGCACCCCCCGTGCTCCTGAAAGCCGAACCCCCGCAGGGCACCGTCGGTTTCACCCACGATAAAATCACCCTCACCTTCGATGAATTCGTGGTGTTGCAGAACACCGACAAAATCATCGTTTCCCCACCTTTGGAAAAAATCTCCTACAGTTCCAACCTCAAGACGGTGACGGTGCTTATCGAAGATTCTTTGGCAGAGGAAGAAACCTATTCCATCAATTTCAAGGATGCCGTGGGCGATTTGCACGAGTCTACGCCCCTGCGCGATTTCACCTATGTCTTTTCTACGGGAAAGATCATAGACAGCGGATTCCTTTCGGGTATCGTGCTCGATGCCTTCGACAACAAACCCATCAAGGAGGCGTCGGTTCTGCTCTATGCGCAACACCCGTCCGACTATCCCGCCTTTCCTCGGCCCGCCTATGTTTCCACCACCGACGAGGAAGGATTCTTTACGTTTTCGTATATCAGGAAAGGCTGTTATCACGTTTTGACGATAGCCGAAGAAAACCATGATTATCAACTTAATCCCATTGAAGAGAAAATGGCTTTCTCGGACAGTTGCTGGCAGACGCAGGATTTTCAGGCACCGGTACTTTTTACAAAAATTCCCCGTCAGAAAGAGAGCGACACCGCGCTCCGCGCCGCCTACGATACGGCTTTGCAGAGAGCCAAGAGAACGGCTTTCGGAGAGGCGGAAGAAAGCAGGCATCGTTTGTTTCTGTATCAGGATTGGCAGGAGGAAGTGTTTCTGAAAGAGGCCAAATGGAATGCGCGGGGCGAAATTCTTTTGACATGGTATTACAAGCCCGATTCTTCGGCACTCCGCTACGAATTTCTGCCCTCCTATGCCGATGAAGAAATGGTGGCGCAGGCTCAGAAAGAAACCGATACGGTGTCTGTCGAGGGCAAACGCGACCGTCGTTCCCGCCGGGCTTCGGCTTCCCGCGCCGCCGATACGGCCGATTTGCCCGACCTCACCTGGCCCTCGCGCCTGCATGTGGTGGAAATTGCGCAGGACGACCCTTTGCAGACCAAACTTTGGTTCGACAACTATGCCGTAGACGATTTGCGTTTGGTGCTCCACAACGGGGCGTATGCCGATACGGTGGAACTTACGCTTCCCATGTCGGCGGCGCGTTCCAAAGACACCTCGGCTTTTCGCGTTTCGGCGCAGGCCTCCACGCTTCTGCACACCGATAGTTTGGTGTTGGGTTTCACTCTGCCGTTGGAAGAGATGGATTTGGTTCAAGCACGCTTATACCAATATTTTACAGATGAGGAAGAGCGCAGGGACACTACCGAAATCGATATGCGGAACGTGCGCATCGAGCGTATTCATCCGCAACGGATATCTCTCTCCTATGCGTGGAAACAGGGCGCGGCCTATCAACTTTTTCTGCCTCCCTCCTGCTTCGCCGACCCCTTCGGCCGCCCCATAGACACTACGTTTTTGCGTTTTTCGGTGTCCGATCCGCTCAATTTCGGACAGGTGGCGGTGACGCTTTCGGGACTGGAAGCGGAAAAGGACTATGTGCTGCAAATGGTGGGTGCCACGAGCAACTATAAAACCGTTTTGTTTCAAAGAAGTCTGAAAGGCGGAGATCAACTTGTTGAATTTCCCTACGTAAAACCCGGTAGCGTTACGTTTGTGCTTTTCGAAGACCCCAATAACGATGCCCGCTGGGATGTAGGTCACTATCCCTCCCGCCTCCAACCCGAAAAACGCTACTATTTCCCCAAGACGCTCCAAGTGGAAGCCGATTGGCGCATAGAGGAAACTTGGAACATAGAATAGCGCGCCGGATTATTCTCCTATCATCAGATTACAGCCACGGATATCGCTGTGGGCGAAACGGCCTTTGACTTCGAAAGAAAGGTCGGGGTGTTGGATGCCTAGGTCTTGTGTGGCGATAAAGGGGCAGGAATAGAGGTTTCCGAGGTCGATGATGTTGATGCCGCCCGTGCGGTCGAAGTTCTCGTATTGCAGCGGGTCGAGGGTTTTGCGAATCATCACGCGCATCCACGGAGGGCAGGAGAAACGGTATTCCGTATCGGTGATATAGGCTTGCGAGGTGAGTTCGCACATACCGTATTCCGACAGTACGGCCGGCACCCGAAAAGCCTTTTTCAAGATAGCGTGAAACTCCTCCTTGGGCAGTTCCTGCCGTTTGCCCTTCATGCCGCCCGTTTCAAAAATCAAGGCTTTCGACAAATCCAAGGGATATTTTTCGGCAAAGTCCCAAAGCGCATAACTGAGCCCGAAAAGCACCGGTTTCACGGTCTGCGAAGCCCCGTTCTGCATACAATCCTGCAACTTTTGGGCCAATTCCTCCTCTTTGTTCAGATAAAAACCGTTCTCGGGATGGCCGCTTTCCTCCATCAAACCCTTCAACATATAAATCAGCGAAGAATGCGGTTGCGACGAAGGTTCGGGCGTGAGCGCGAAGAACGCATAGCGGCGCACATCGCCGAAAAAATGCTCAAATCCGCGCGTAAAGCATTGGCGGTAGTGGGCCAGACTGCCTATATGATGTGTGCTGCGCACCGCTCCCTGCGAGCCTGTTCCCGAACTCAGAAAATAATCCTCGCTCCCGACTCCCTCTAAAAACACTTTGCGCGTCTTAAAAACCTCGATGGGCAGAAAGGGAATCTGATTGGGCGTTTTCACCGCATGGGCATCAAACGAAGAATCAAGCGCCTGCACATACTGACGGTAAACGGGATTCTGTTCGTAATGAAGATGAAACAACCTCAAGGCAAGGTTGCGGAAATCGTCTTCGTTCCGAATCTCGAAAATCTTTGAAGAAAGGGCATTTAACTGCTCTTGTGTGTGCATTTTTTGTAAATTTGTCGGTTGCAGCCGCAGGGCAGCCTGCGGCACCCACCCAAATACCGAACACTATGTTGCCAAAAGTACGCATTTTTCCGAGATTGCCTCTCCTGGCGGTGTTCTGCGTACTCGCTTCGTTCGTCACCTCCTGTGTCAAACCCAAAACCTTTCCGATAGAGCCCTATTTGGAATTTCGTCAAAATATCCTCTCCCATACGCTTACCGCAGCGGGAGACAGCGTGCCTTCTCTCGATGTGGAGTTTTATTTTCAGGACGGAGACGGCGATATAGGCCGTTCCGACGAAAGCGAGAAGTTTCCCTATGTGGGCGACTCGCTCTACAATCTTCATTTTCAATTATACAAAGTGCTTTCCGACAGCCTTCTTGAAAAAGTCTACCTGCCCGACACAACGGGCGTATGGCAGCCTATCGCCTATCACTATCACTTGCACTATATAGAACCCGTAAACGCCAACCATTCGCTCAGCGGCATCATCCGATGGACGGTGGACGATTTCGGTATCACGGCGAGTATGTTGGAAAACCACACGATTTGTTACGGCATCTATCTCTACGACCGTGCGCTGCACAGAAGCAATGTGATTTATACAGACCCAATCCGACTTTGAGATGAAACGCTATACCCTGAATAAAAGTGCAGTCTTAATCGCTATTTTCCTAACGGTGGGCTTGATTTATTGGATTCGCCTGTTTCAATTGCAGATTATAGACGACTACGCCAGCGAGGCGCAGAACAACACCATCCGCAACAAGGTGCAATATCCCGGACGGGGTCTCATTTTGGACCGCAACGGCGAAATCATCGTCTATAACGAACCTGTCTACGACCTTATGGTGATTCCCGGACAGGTGGCGGTGGACGAGACGGATTGGAATCTGCTGGCCGACTTGCTGGAGCTCGATTCGGCGGGTGTGCGGGAACGTTACGCCAAGGCCCGTGCGTATTCGCGCTATGCGCAGTCGGTGTTCGAGCGGCAGATTTCGAAGGAGGTCTATGGCCGTTTGCAGGAATATCTCTATCTCTTTCCCGGTTTCGATGTGCAGAGCCGCACGCTCCGTCGCTATCCCAAGCCCATTGCGGCGCATGTGTTGGGCGATGTGGGCGAGGTGAGCGAAGAAGAAATCAAACGCAATCCGCACTATCAGCCGGGGGATTATATCGGCAAGAGCGGTTTGGAAAAGTTCTACGAAGAGGAATTGCGGGGAAAAAAGGGGGTGAAGGTGGTGATGGTGGATGTGCGGAATCGGGAAAAGGGAAGCTATAAAGAGGGGGCGATGGACTCGCTGCCCATTCCGGGAGAGAAACTCTACACCACGCTCGACGCAGGTCTGCAGGAATATGCCGAGTGGCTGATGCAGGGCAAGCGGGGGAGCATCGTGGCGGTGGAACCTGCCACGGGCGAAGTGTTGGCCTTGGTGTCCGCGCCCGGCTACGACCCCAATCTGATGGTGGGGCGTGTGCGCAGCCGCAACTACAACATGTTGCTGACCGACCCGCAGAAACCTTTGTTCAACCGTGCGCTCATGGCCTACTATCCGCCGGGTTCCATCTTCAAGCTTCCGCAGGCTTTGATTGGTTTGCAGGAGGGCGTGATTCGCGCGGGCACCGGTTTCCCTTGCGACAAAAGCCTTGTGGGTTGCCACAATCATGCCGATGCTTTGTCGGTTTCGGAAGGGGTGAGAAACTCATGCAATCCCTATTTCTATCAGGTCTTCCGCAGGATCATCATGCAGGGAAAAGACCCGAACCGCTTTATAGACAGTCGTCTCGGACTTGAACAATGGAACGAATACATCAAGAGTTTCGGGTTGGGCACCCGTTTGGATATCGATTTGAGCGATGTCAAGGCGGGCTATATTCCCGATGCGGCTTATTTCGATCGTTATTACGGCAGGAATCAATGGGCGTTCAGTACTATCTATTCGTTGAGCATAGGGCAGGGTGAAATTTCGCTGATACCTTTGCAGATGGTTAATTTAGCGGCGATTATGGCTAATCGTGGATATTATGTCACGCCGCACTTGGTGCGGGCTATCGGTGAAGACCAACGTCCGCCCGAGATGGATTTGTCGCCGCGCGTGCCGCCTATCGATAGAAAACATTTCGACCCTGTGGTGGAAGGTATGTACGGGGCGGTGCACCTGCCGGGCGGCACTGCGCGGCGAGCCTATATCGACAGCATTGTGGTGTGCGGAAAAACAGGAACTTCGCAGAATCCGCACGGCAAAGACCACGCGGTGTTTATCGGTTTCGCCCCCAAGGACAATCCGCAGATTGCCGTATCGGTGTTTTTGGAAAACAGCGGATTCGGAGGCATATGGGCGGCTCCTACCGCCAGTCTGTTGATAGAAAAATACCTCACGGGCAAGGTGCAGCGCAAGTGGTTGGAGGAGCAGGTGCACGACTTTACCATTTTCACCTACGACGAAAACGGTAGAATCATCGGCCCCCCGGCGCATTAAGGAAAAGACCATGGAAAACAACAATACACAACGACTTTGGAAGGCTTTGGATAAACCCGTCCTGCTCATCTACCTCTTTCTGGTGATAGCGGGATGGTTCAATATCTATTCGGTGGTTTACGACCCCGAGACCACCGAGGGATTTCAGTTGGCTTCCCGCTACGGAAAACAACTTCTCTTTATCGGGTTCACTTTCCTGCTCGCCCTTTTTGTTTTGGTGGCGGACCTGCGTATTTTCACCCAATTCGCCTATCTCTACTACGGCATAGCCATTCTGTTGCTGCTGGCGGTTCTGGTGGTGGGTACAAAAATTTCGGGGGCCCGTTCATGGATTAAGCTTGGTCCCATCTCCCTGCAACCTTCCGAATTCGCCAAGGTGGCCACCTGTTTGGCCTTTGCCAAATACGTATCCCATCCTGCGCTCAATATGAAGAAAGTCAAGAACCAAATTGCCGCCGCCCTTTGGTTTTTGGCCCCCATGATGCTGATTCTTCTGCAGCCCGACGCAGGCTCGGCGCTCGTGTTCCTTTCTTTCGTGTTGGTGCTCTATCGCGAGGGTATGACCGGAAAAGTGCTTTGGGCGGGACTTATCGCCATCATCCTTTTCATCGCCGCCCTATTGGTCAACAAGTATATCATCATTGCCGCCATAGCCGTTGTGATAGGCTTTTTGATATTCCGCAATAAAAAGACATTCAAGAATATCGCGCTCGGCATTCTGTTCTTTGCGCTCTGTTCGGGCTATGTGGTGGGCGTGGACTACGCTTTCCAGAAACTCAGTCCCCACCAGCAACAGCGTATCAATGTGGTGTTGGGGCTCGATCCCGATGTCAAGGGGGCGGGCTATAACGTCAATCAATCCAAAATCGCTATCGGAAGCGGCGGTTTTGCAGGAAAGGGCTATCTGCAAGGCACGCAGACCAAGTTCAATTTTGTTCCCGAACAAAGCACCGACTTTATTTTCTGTACGATAGGCGAAGAATGGGGATGGGTGGGATGCACGGTCTTCTTGGCCGCCTATCTTTGGCTTATCATACGTCTCGTCAAGATGGCCGAGCGGCAGCGACAGCCCTATTACCGCGTCTACGGCTACGGCGTGGCCTGCATTTTTTTCCTGCATCTTTTTGTGAATGTGGGAATGACCATCGGCCTGCTGCCCGTTATCGGCATTCCGCTTCCTTTTTTCAGCTACGGAGGGTCCTCGCTATGGTCTTTCACCCTCCTGCTTTTCATTTTCCTGAAAATGGACGCCCGCCAGTAAAGCAAATTGCCGAGGCGCAGTATCTTCAGCATAAACCTAAATCAAATTGAACGAAACCGCGCTTGCAACTCCTCCATTTTCGAGATCAGTTGCTCGAAGGTAAAATGCTCACCGTATATCATAGATTCCTGCATGGCCTTATAATCATCTTGCCATACCTTCAACACCTCTTCAGGAGGCAACAAGACGATACGTTTGCGTATGTCCGGCGTATAATCCACATCCTTGATGGAAGTAAACAACTCCCTGTGATGGTGGATGTTGTTCCATAACTCGTCATTGCTGATGGCTTTTTGTGCAAAAGGCTCATCCATCATTTTCATCAGATCGTAAAGATGGCGTGACTTGCGGTTGGCATGTCGGGAATCGTTGGTGGTAAACAACTCGTGAAGCAGGAACGCTTTTTCCAAAAAGGTCTTTTCCGGCACGGCCGAGATGATATCCACATCTGCAACGGTGGTGTCTATCGTAGAATTTTTACTCACCAAAGAGTTTACTTTAGCCTTCGTGGTAGGTTCAAACAACGACCTCGCGCCAATTTCCAGCAACACCTCGGATTGCAGATAATAGGGGCCAGTATTTCCAAAGACCGATTCGTAGGCTATATGCACCTTACGGGGTTCCGGATAGGTGGCATCCCCTTCGCCGTCCGGATCCGGCGTTATTGTGCAATGGTCGGTCAGTCCTTTTTTATGGAGGATTTCTTGCAAGTCATTGGCAAATATCTCTTTGACAAACAGCGATGATACCTTGCGCAGTTTCTTCAGTTGTTTTTTGGTGAGGTCGCCTTCCAAACCGAAAACACTTCGGTCGATGGCAAGGTCAATATCCTCCGAAAATCTGGAAATCAAATTCCACACCTTGCTCAAAGATGTGCCGCCTTTAAAAACCAGTTTATCCGCATACGGCAATGTATAGACGGCTTGTAGAATTCCTGTTACCCAAATATCCTTTTCTATTGCCTTAGGGGCATCGATGCCCAACCGCAGGCTTACTTGTTCGTAGATGGTACGGCGCGTATCCGCTGGAAGTTGCAGAAATTTATTCATAGTGCATTCAGTATTATAGAGCGAATCCATCCCGGAACAAGTTTCAAGTCATCAGTAATCAGCTCTTTGGGTTCATTGGATAGCAGTTGTTTGATACGGTTGAGTTGTTCCTCGCTCACGTTGCCTTGCCCCAGTCGTTGGAGGGCAAATGTGATGAGCATGACAAGTTCCGATTTGAATTTGAGTCGTTTAGGTACAACATGTTTGAAGAGAATACCCCTGCCGTTATATATTTTTATTCTTCGGGATGTACCATCGGTGAAATAGACCGCATTCATCGGCACTTGTGTGGAGAGTCCGAGTTTGTTTAGCGCAACGTCACCGGTCGGCACAATACGACACTTATCTCTTTTGGCAATGGCTTGTGCAACATCGTCCATATGGGGATACACAATTCCGAAGCCGAACTCGGTATCGATTTTCGGCTTGCAATAAATACCTCTTGCAAGACGGATTATCTTTCCGGACAACGTGATGCGTTCAAAAACCTTGTTTATGGTCTTTTGCTCTCCCATATCCGCAAAATCACTTGCAAATAATATTGCACTGTGCCTTTTTCTGTTTATTATATTAAGTATGGAACTATCAATACTTTTCTTTTTCATTTTTATAGTCAATTTGTCGTAAAAAACACATTTTTTTACGACATTTTCACAACAAAAGTACAACATTATGTCGAATACGCCCCCTTTTTGCTTTATAAATCGTCAGTTGCGGCTGACGATTTTGTTTTCTGAAAGAAAGTCAATATATTTGTGGATTGTCATAAAATATAGTTGCTATGGAAACTCTTGTGCGTTGCGGCTTCATGCTTACGGGAGTTGGTGGGTATGTACGGTTGGGGGATAAAATAGAATGCTTGCCTAATCCGACCACGAATCAAACTCTCTTGCGTTGGGAAGCCGATATGGACAGAATCGAAATCATATCCGAGAGCGGACAACGAGTGCTTACATTCAACGTTTCAGGGCTGACACAAAAAGTAGTTGATATGTCGCATATGTCATCGGGTATCTATTTTGTCCGTTTCTTAAGTGGAAGTTCCATTGTTGCTACTAAAAAGTTGATTAAACAATAACTTTTGATGTGGTGCGGTAAAGTTTTCCGTTTTATAACGACAACCCTTTTCCTCTTTATTTCTGCCTTCGCTTTTTCGCAACGAAAAATAGGTATAGAAATAAGGGGGAAAGGGGTTGTTTGTGTACGCGATACATTTTTTACTGAAACGGGGATATATGAATATGAGCTGGAAGATATAAACGACATTTATGAAAATTTCCGTATTAAACCGGATCCACAGTTTTATTTATATAGAGTTACCAGAGGCTATAACGGAACTTCTCTCGCCGCTGATAGGACATATCTTGTTTATGCAGAGAGGGATGATACACTTCATCTTGACAGCCTCAGGGTCAGGGGATTTACAGAGCAGCAGTACAGTATATGGATTTTTGAATTCAATGAGGTACAGCCTTGGAATGGGAAATACACGTCACATGTTTATGGCAGTCGAGACGGGACGTATTATTTGGCTTATACTCCGGAGGATTTTATTTATGCATGTACACAGTTGCAGGCTCCTGATATGGCTTCTTCCGAAAGCGATATTATCACGATAAGTTTGCAAAATGATATTGACCTGAACGGAAAAGAAATAAGGACTATTGGAGAATCTTCCCCCTTTCAAGTGCTGTGGGGTAATAACAAAACGATAAAAAGATGTTATGGGAAGAATACGGTTAACCTATTTAATCAGGCAATTGATGTGTCGGGGCTACATATGTTAGACGGAGGATTTTGGTTTGACAATCCAACACTACCTTTGTCTGGATGTACGACGAACCCAATTATAGGATATAGTGGCTATGATGCAATCTTTGGCACTCGAATCAGGAGTGTACATCATAGAGCTTTGCAGGATTGTATAAATTTTGGTGATTGTGACTATGACACAGATATTGTGTTTCCTATAGAAGGGACGGAGAAAAATTTAATAAATTGGGGAAGTGGTTATACTGACAGTTTTCCACCATTGAGACCATTTGTAGGTATAGTTTTTTTTGTGAGACAGAATAGCCACGGGTCAAATGTATTCAATTTCGGACGTTGTCGAACGTTAATATCGATGGCTGGCTCCGACACGCTTGTTTCCCCTTATTTCAACGATAAAAATCTTGCTCCCGAAACGAAAATGCCAACGAAAGGGGCGGTGGGCTACAACCTCGAGAGCCGCCAACTGATAGATTCGGCATTTATGCGCAATCTCATGGGCGACAGCGCAGAAGAAGACTTTATCTTCGAAGACGGTTTTTATCCTCGCCTGCGGCATATGGACGAGAGGCCGGGACGTTTGGCGGCTTCGCCGATTTTGCTCTATCCGGGCGAGAACGCGGACAGCGTTACGTTGCCGTTCTATGTGGATACGAACTACGGGGTGCGGTGGGTTTCGTTGAACGAGGATGTGATACGGATAGAGGGGAATGTGGGCTATGTGCGTCACCCCGTGCCGAAAGAAACCACAGTGCGGGTGGAGGCGTGGAAAGAGGATTTCAATAAGCACGTCTATTTGGACGTGCCCGCATCGCATTATGTGTATCAGGATTTGAAGGCGGACACGGTATGCCCCGGCGATTCGGTGAAGATGATAACTTCCTATGCCAAGAACGAGGGCTGGAACTATGAGTTAGTGGAAACGGCATCGGCGGAGTATGATACGATATACCGAATGTTCCTGCATCATTACCCCACCTACCGCGAGGTGGTGCACCGCGCCGCCGTGGAGCGCGATTCNNTGCCNTACATTTNNGGCAAGGACACGATACGGAACTTCGGNCTTACGGAACTGCACCGCTATCAGACCGTGNACGGCTGCGACAGCATNNNCTACGTGCAGTTGGATACNCTGTACATTCATCGNGANCNNCATTTTTACGATACCCTGCANACCTGCGAGGGCCGTGTTTTGTCCTGGCGGGGTCNGGAGATTACGCANACGGGCGACTACGCCGATACGGTNTTTGACCCGTACANGGGNGGCACGGACAGCATCNATCANCTNCGCGCCGACATATATCCCAAGTATCANGACACNTTCATAGACAGNTGNTACATGGAGGATCTGCCCTATACGGTGGGNGGCAAGGTCTTTTCCTCGTTCGGGGAATACACCGAGATTCTCGTTACCACGGCGGGCTGCGACAGCGTGCGCGAGTACNGCCTCTCGCGGCGGTGGCGGCAATACCGGGTGCATGTGGAGGTGNNNGGCGNNGGNTCTGTGAACGTGACGGACACCACATTGNGGGAGGGCGGCAGGCTGTGGCTTGATTTCACGGCCTCGGCGTGCAACAAGTTGGANAGCCTNAAGATAGACGGNNGGAANGTGCCGCCGCAGANCCGCTACGAGTTGAANGACCTGCACGGNGACTGNGAGGTGGAGGCGGTGTTCGGCTCAACCGTGTCTACNGAGAGTGTCTTGCGCTACGAGGTGTGCGGCGATTCGTTGCCNNTNGTGTATNACGGAGAGGCCTACGGGGCGGGAGAACATACCATAGTGCTGCGGAATGCGGAGGGNTGCGACAGCGTGGTGAGGCTTCAGGTGCAGGGCAAGGAAAATACGGCGCGGATTGCGGTGGTGGACACNATAGCCCCGCCCTGCGGNGCNTCGGAAATCGCCTTTTCNTACCGCACCGANNCGGGNTCGCCTCAANNATCTGCGGCTGNCATTCGACCCNGCGGCGCTTTCGGCGGGCTTCCGCGACACCACGATGGCGGTAACCTCCCCGGGCCAACAGACGGTGCGCATCGCCTTGCCGCCCACGGCGCGTCCCGACCGCTACGGCCTGCGTCTGCGGCAGGCGGACGGCACGGGCTGCTATGCGGANGAAGAAGCGCTAACCTTCGAGATACCGTATCCTTCGGACATCATCGTGCAGAAGTGGAGCGACGTGCTGGCGGTGCTGTCTTCGGAATACAACGGAGGCTACGAGTTCTCGGGCTACCAGTGGTACCGCAACGGGGAGCCGATGGAGGGCGAGACGAGGCCGTATTACTACGCCAAACCCTACCTGCGTTCCACGGACACCTACGCGGTCTTGCTGGAGCGCGCCTCGGACGGGCTGAAACTGCACAGTTGCGGCCTGAAGCGCAAGGGCTATCCGAAGGAACTCTCGCTGGAGTTGCGCCCCAATCCCACGTCGGCGGGAGAGGAAGTTCAGGTGAAAGTAATTGGCAAATCCGAGGCGGAGGGCATCATCGGGGTGTTCGACGGCACGGGCAAGCCGGTGTATGAGAGGGCGTTCCACAGGAGCCACACGCTGAGGCTTTCCGTTCAGCCGGGCAGTTATGTGGTGCGCGTGCGCGATGCCAAATCCACATGGACGGCCACGGGAAAACTTGTGGTGCAGTAAAGTCTGTAAGATAATCTGTTTGTCTCGAGATTCTCCGATTTTCGGCAAGGCGGAAGTTTGCCGTTTCTTTGTTGATAATTTCCCGTTCTCCCCGTTTTTAAAGAGCGGTCTTTGGCGTAAATTAGCAAGTTATTTCTAAATCGCATGAAGAGCATCTGTCAAATATACAAAGTCGGAAACGGGCCGTCGAGCAGCCATACCATGGGGCCCATGCGGGCGGCGCATATCTTCGGCAAGCGTTATCCTCAGGCGACGCATTACCGGGTGAACCTCTACGGCAGCCTGGGAGCCACGGGAAAAGGGCACCTTACGCACGAAACCCTGCTGCGTGAACTGGGCGAGGAAAAGACCGTTCTGTGCGAGTATCCCGAAATCTTCCTGCCCGAACACCCCAACGGGATGCTGTTCCAGGCCTTTGACGGTGCGGACAATCTGTTGGGTGAATGGACGGTGTTCAGCATCGGCGGCGGCGACATCCGCGAA
>JAAVBQ010000005.1 GCA_014803485.1 bacterium
AACTTGTGCAGTAGGTGAAATTTCTTGAGTGCGTTGTACCTTATTCCTTTTCTACATCAAACCACAACCTCTTCGGTCTGTGCCTTGTTGTTTGCTAGTTGTATCTTATTCCTTTTCTACATCAAACCACAACAATTATTGTCAGATTTACCGCCATATGCGGTTGTATCTTATTCCTTTTCTACATCAAACCACAACTCCTCGTACTGACTTTCGGCAAGGAGAGAGTTGTATCTTATTCCTTTTCTACATCAAACCACAACTTCAGATTTTCTTTTTACTGAATTTCTGCTGTTTAATTCATAAATTCAAGGTTAAAAAACCAAGAAAATATACTGAAGAAGTTATTTTGATGTAGTTTTTTCTCTTCGACACAAAGGTATCAAAAAAGTTCTAATTGTTGAGGCGTTTCCAATATAGGACGTTCAATCTTTCCCCAAAAGTTCAATATATCGCCATATTGTTTGTCTGTAACGCTCAAAATACTGACATATCCTATTGCCGGTATTGACTGCCTAACCCTTCGTATATGAACACTCATATTTTCTTTAGAAGGGCAATGACGAACATATACCGAATACTGCATCATCGAAAAACCATCTTTTTCCAACGCTTTACGAAAAAGAGTAGCATTACGCTTTTCCGTCTTGGTTGTGGTCGGCAAGTCGAAAAACACAAAAAGCCACATAATGTGATATGCGTTTAATCTTACTTCAGTCATTACTCTACAAGTGGATATATCACTTTCTTTTGTTCGCCGTTAAAACATTTTACCAACGAAGCCGAGGTAATGGATAACCCTATCTCAAGAGGACGGGTTACCTTATCAAATTTTGTATCAGTGTGCAACACTTTTATTAAGGCCGACTTGACTTCCTGTGTCAGTCCCGTTTCCCCTTGTAATAAAAGATTCCAAACTATTTCATCGACATAGGGTCTATACGGCTCCATAATATCATCTGCCAAAGGAAACGCATTATATCGATTACGGTGAAATATTCCGAAAGCAGGAAAAAGTCCAGACCCCATCAAAGAACGGGCCACTGCAGCCCGAAGTATTGTATATCCATAGTTCAACAATGCATTAGGGTCTGCTCCTGTCCGCTGCCGCACAAATTGTTTTCCGAAAAACTCCGTCCAATAAATTTTTGCAGCAATGCCTTCCCTGTTCTCTATGTCTCCACTCTTTACATTCATCCAATATGGCTTCAATTTATCGCCATTCTTCCCTATTTTTGTCAATAACCGCGCCTGATTACGAATTTTACATTCCACAACTTGCTTCCAAAGATTCTTTTTGAGTGGTTCGCCCGCCTCTATTTGCGCCCGATAATTCTCGCCCTGTGTTGTATTGGCATCTAAATTCATCAACATAGCATTAGGCATTCTATTCGCTCCACAAAAAATAACGGCCACATTATTGTCGGAAAGAGCGTTGAGCAAAGGTAACGTAATTGTACTCTGTGGGTTTTCCAGCACAACAGTACCCACGTCTTCAATAGGCACACTTTTGGTAGTTTGGGCATCATCTTTGCTTACAATTATCATCTGATTGTTTTTCAAACTCAACTGATGAGGGTTGGCAAAGAAAAGCGCACGTTTCAACATGATGTCAGTGTTTGAATTTCATTTCACCAGTAATAGTTATTTCGAAATCATACCCTTCCACAAGGGCTTTGAATTGCGTATGATAAACCCTAATAATAGGCCTATAGTCATCAGACACTTTCCATTCCCCATTTCTTGCTTTTAGTTCTCCAGCTGGTCGCGCCTCTTGGTGATGCCTGAACGTCAACACCCCATAAGTGTATTTCCCCTGCAATGTCATCGAAGACAATCCCGTAATTTTATATAACCTTTTCCCTAATTCTTCTGAAGAACATTTATATAATTCTTGTGGTGTATTCTCATAAAAAAGCACCATCATTCCTGCACGAAGAACATACTTAAGTGGATAATCATCTTTATCAGAAATAGGAACCAAATAGGATTGCTTCTTTTTGTCTGTACCTAATCTAAAGTATTTTGCCGCCTCAAGATTGCTAATCAACCCAAAACTCCTCTTCTCTTTTCCTTTTGCATCTGCTCCTTCATACAAAGCCAAACAATAGTTTGAATCATTAGTTACATAATAATTTTGTTTGTAGTCCTTGGGGGAAAGGTCCCGTTGCTTTTTCAATGAAATCGGCTTGGTAACATTGCTTGCAAAAATCCGTACCTTTCGGATAGGGATTTGTTTTTCCTTATTCATCCAAATAGTGTACTCGCTAGGATTAATGGCTTTTTTAAATCCAAGCTCCTGTATAGCCTCTTTTACGCATTGTTTCACGGTTTCATCCACAATCTTTTCTACATCTGCTGGTTGCAATTGACTGATGGCTTTCCGTACTACATATTTAATTTCTCCATCTCGTTCTATTGCTCCATAGAATGTCTGCATATGCAATACCTCTCTCGCAGTATCGCCTTGCAAATAAACAGGTTTCCCATCCGCATTAACCTGTACTTTTCCACGTTTCCGCAACTTCTTCCGGCTCTGTTTGGGCATATTGTCAGCCGTATAATGCGATATCAACACTTCATCGGCCAACCGCTTAACATCGCTGGTAAATGTTGGCCACGGTTTTGCAAAACAAGGGGCTTGTCCGTTTCCTTTCTCAAAACGCTCTTCATTGGCCATATACTGTGCCCAAGCATCATATTCATTTCTTCCGATACAAGCAATAACAACAGCATCCACGCAATGGTGAATATGATTGACCCGCTCTTTCTTTGCATATTCATCCTGCAAACCCCACATCTTGCGAAACTCCGCAGTTGTAGCACCCTTCACCGTATATATTTTGTCAAAGACCGTTTTTAAATACAATCGGGCATACTTGCCAATAATACCAATATCAACACCCTGCCGATTGCTAAACCCTTCCGGAACTTCTGTCATCACAAAACGTTGGTACTTTCCCTTCCAATAATCGAGTTCCATTTGCGCTTTGTGGCGGGATTGTATAGCCTTATCTTTTTGTTCTTTCGTTGTGGCTCGTTTGCTATCCCGTCGACGCATTTCCACTTGTTTTTGAAGATTTTCTATTTTTTCTTCCCAGCCCAAAGTTTCAATACGAGCCAAGATGTCTGCATGATTAGCGAGTTCCGAAGGTAATTTAGCGCCCTTTATATCCCTATTAAATCTGTTTTCACACAACGTTTTGTTCATCTGTGAATTATCCCCACCCTTTGAACGAGGTATTGTATGTTCAATATCAAACGCCGGATCCTCCCCAAGAAAAGCTCTTATGCTAATTTCTTTTCCTGTATATAAACATTTTCTATTCTGTTCTTTCCACAATCGATATTTTAAAATATCTGTTTCTGTCGGTTCTATGTCCTTACCCGTTTCCTCTTTATATGTGATTCTTATATCCTCTCTATATTCTTGATTTTTCTTTTCCCTTTCTCGCTGATATTGCTCTATCGCCTTCCGTTTGTTGGCATCGTTCAAACCCCTTGCAAACTCTATATTTATTTTCGTATTCCTATCTATCTTCTTTTCTTGCAAAAGTCTGTTTATCAAGTGACGCAAACGGAATAAAGCCCGCATGGCCATTGGGTTTCTAACCGATTGTGTACGAGGCGAACCAAGCTGTAAAACACCTTGTGCATTACATTCCGCATTCGGATATGTTTCTATCATAGACGGGTGATAAAGATGTGCCAACTTCTTTTCTTCCACACCTACCGAATGCCATAAATAGTCTTTTACACATTGTTCTTTAGTGAATTCTCGATTGAGCGGATTTTCCGAATACTCTTCAACTATTTGCAAAACATCGGTCTCTATCTGTCTCCTCTTTTCTTTATTTTCCCACAGTTCTTTCGGTAATACCGCTCTTAAATTAGCTACAAAAACCGCTTCATCATAACGCATACTCATGCGGAGATACGGCAGAATTTTGTTAATGGCATTCAAACTTAAACTGGCATAATCTTGAGGAAGATGTATTTCCGAAAAAACTTTTGCCTGCTCGTTATCAAGTTGTAACTTTTCCGTAGCCCATTTACATAACTTTTCCTCATCTTCAAAGAAGAAAAGTGCATGCCAAACATCGTTAAGTATTTCGTCTTCTTGATTTTCCCCTTCTTTTTTATCTGCATGAATATACTGGCTGCACATGTTCGCCATCCATTCATCCCCAAAAACAGCGATAAATTCTGCTGTTACCGGACATCCGGTAACCGTAGCCGTCCGTGCATAGTTAAATCGAAAGCCTTTTTGTTCCCGGTCTCCCTTGCAACTATATTCATTTTTCTTTCCTGCAATCTTTTTTGCAATATCTTCAAAATCAAAATGAGGCTTACTTTTCCGATAAAACAATGGTGTTATTTGTTTTATCTCATCTTGGCTCAATGGGCGAAAATCTCTTGTTTCGGGATCGGCAACCCGAATATTGTTGATGAATGAAAGCATTCTGAACTCTTCAAAACGCGGATGCGATGCCGGACAGCGACTTTTACCTTTTTCAAAAGTACATTTGCCGACAAACCCTTTTTGCGATTTAAGAGGTCGTTGAAAAAAGATAGCAGAACGTAACTTCAACATTAAATCTTCCTGCAAGTTTTGCTTCTTGCAGATTGCGTAAAACTCTTTTAAATAATGTTCGTTTCTGGAGGTATATTTCTCCCGGATTTTCTCCCTTTTCTGATATAATTGGTAAAAATATTCTCCCAAATACGAACAATGAGCATCCTCCATGTCTTGAGACAACGCTCTTATTCCGGATTTTACCATTCCCGAATCTTCATCACTCTGCAATTCTTTTCGATTACTACTAAAACCTCTTCTTTGAGCCAAATGATAAAATGCCCGCCCCAACACATAACGATCTTTTTGTTTGGCCAAATCCAAAGTTTCTGTTAAAGCTCTATAACGATCGTGGTATGGATTTTTATTTTCACTTTCATTAGTACGTTGCCAAAGAAGGAAATCTTCCTCCATTGGATATTTTTTATTTGTCTTCCATTCTTTTAATTGCTCAAGAGAAAGATGAGGACACATATCATTTTCGACCAAGACTTTAAGTAATTCGATTTTACGAAGCCTTCTTCTGAAATAATGTCGACGAGAAGCCCGAGCATTGGTTCTATCTTGAACTGCGGGTTTTTCCACTCCTTTCTCTCTGGCCACCCCCTCTTGAAAAATATTAACACCTTTACCCAACAATTTACACTCATTGCCATTCCGTTCAATGATAGCCCATACGATAGAATTGGTACCAAGATCTAAACCTAAAACTTTTTCCATAACAATATCTTTTGTCCTTTAAAAATACTGTATTTCGACGAATTAAAAAAATTTAGTACCTTTGTGGTGTAAGTTATTCTACATCTTACCACAATAAGGCTATATGCCGAAGGTTTTTTAACCTATGCCCCTGCGTACTCCGTGGGGGCTTTTTGTTGCTTGTTCTTCTGCCTTCTCTCAAAATAAATGTAAAACAATACTTTTATCAAGATAATTGAATTTTCACCACCCACTTGCCGTTCCTTTTCCCGTTTTCCCTCTCAAGCAGGCCGCGTTCAATCAATGTAGGGGTCATGCGTTTGATTACGTTCCGATTTTCCGATATGTTTGGCCATTTCTGTCTGCTTTGCGGAGGGATTGGCTTTAAGGAATTTCAACAGAGCCCATTCATCCAAAGAGCAATCCAAAGTGCCATTTGGGCTTTTTGAATTTTCGATATTGGCATTTTTGATAAATCCTATATGCCTATTATACAACTCTGTACAACCACCCCTTACATTTTACGCAGTGCATTGAGTATTTTTACGCAGTGCGTTGAGTAAAACGGTTTCTTCATGCCTAAAGAATTGAAAATATCCCGTATAACGGTATATTCTCTATTCCGGCATTCTCACGATAGGGAAGAACCGATACTTTGTAGGCTTGTTCGGGTTTGTAGGTTTGGCGGAATTGATATTTTGGCTGGGGTGGAGGAGGTATAGTCAAAAGAGAGCCGCCCCGAATGGGGCGGCTCTCTTTAAATCACTATTTATTTCATCAACTTGCGCAATTCGTTCCGCAGGGCCTTATCCTCTATTATGTCTTCCACCGTGTTGGCCCAATAGTTCCGTAATCCGAAACCGCCGGCCGAAGTAGTGATTTCTTGACGGAACAAGATGTCTCGGGTTGCAATATCAAAGCAAACCACCACATAGGTGCCTTTGCCCATTCTCTTGTCCAGATTTGTGGCGATAAAAATCATACCCAAACCTTCCGTTTCTTGCAATTCATACCGTTTTAATTGTTCGGAAACATTTATCGGATGTTCCGGACGTTCGCGCAAATCTGCTGTGTCTCGATGCCGAATCAGGTTGCAAACCGGTTCTATGTCAAGTTTTACCGGTTTGCGAAGCATTTTCCCGAAATCGTATTTTTCAGGATCTTGAGCCAACAGCAGATTGATATCTTCAAAGGTAGATACGTACTCCTTTGCCGTTTCCGCCTTGCTTACAAACTGGCTTAATTTCGACTTTTCCGCATCCCTAATCCAAACCTCCGAATAATCAGCCCCATACACATTGACCAACGAAACGCCATTCATGGCATTCTGCGCTTTCGCCGTAAAGCCGGCAACGATTAAACAAATCGCCAAACAAATCTTTTTCATAATATTTGTGTTTTTATGTTTGTTACACATTTCTCAAATCAATAAACTTAACTACCTTTCTTCCCACAGGAGGCCGCTGAATCCTAGCGATTATCTCCGAAGCCTCGAACACCACATCAGGCGCCACACGGACTTTGGAGCGGAAGATATCCTTTATCTGCTTGACAAATTCCTCGCTATGGTTCTTGCTCCCAATCTTTATCTGCACCTGATCGGTCTCGATGGAATTGGTATAGACCTCAACGATGTAGTTTTCTATTTCGGGAATATTGTCCAAAATATCGAACAGAGCCGGCGGATAGAGCGTGGTTCCCTTGAATTTTATCATCTGCCCCTTGCGCCCCAGAACGGAGCTGAGACGCACGGTATTGCGTCCGCAACGGCAGGGTTCATCGTAATGGATGCAGATATCGCCGGTCTTGAAACGAAGCAACGGCATGCCGCGCACACCTATCGTGGTAACGGTCACTTCTCCGGGAACGCCTGCCGGAACGGGTTTGTTCTCGTTGTCGAGAAACTCCACGATAATCAAGTCGGCCGGCACATGGCCGCCGTTATGACAGGCACATTCGGTAAAGGACGACTGCATTTCGGTGGAGGCATAGGTGGAGAACAGTTCGAGTTCGGGCCAACGCTGCGTTATCCTCGCTCCCAAAGCGGTCAGGACGCCTTCGGAGGTACGCAGGGCTTCTCCTATGCAGATGGCTTTCTTTAAGGAACAATCGTGCAGGTTGATGCCGTTGGCTTCGGCATAATCTATCAGGTTGAGCAGAAACGAAGGCACCACGATGCAAGCTGTCGGCTTGATGCGTTTGATGGTATCCCACTGTAATTCAGGAATTCCGTTGCCCACCCGCACCACGCCGCAGCCCAATTCCCTCGCGCCCATAAAATATGCCAATCCCGCCATGAAACGGCGGTCTATTGTGGTCATCAACTGCAGAATATCTTGAGAGGTACAGCCGCATACGGAAAAAGAACAGGCTTCGTTATATGCCAAACGGTCCAGGTCTCCCGAAGTGAGCGCAAATGTTACCGGATTTCCCAAGGTGCCGGAGGTGGTTACGTAATCGATAATTTCGTTTTGGGGAACACAGATAAAATCGGCATTATGCAACTGCAAATCCTCTTTGGTTGTGACGGGAAGGGTCTGCAAATCCTCTATCCGCCGGATTTTTGCAATATCTATCCCGTGTTTTTCGAACATCGTGCGGTAAAACTTGGAATTGGATTGCAGATAGCGCAATTCTTCCACCAATCTTTCTTCTTGAAAGCGTTTGATTTCCGCATGCGAGCGGTAATGTATTTCTTTATCTCTTACCATATTTCCTTAGCTTCTTTTCGATTTCTTCCCGCTGGTTTTCTCTCGGAATTTCTTTTGTCAGCGCCGTTTTCCAGGCTGTTTCCGCTTGCAGGCGGTTGCCCTGCATAAAATGGTAATCGCCCTGCAAAAGATAGGCTTCGTAAAAATCAGGGTTTTCTATCGTTAAACTATCCACATAAGCACTTGTGAGTTGCACGGATTGCGCAACGGCTTTCCGCACCGCTGCCGCCCGTTCCCGATAACGGAGCACCTTGGCATAGACGTTTTCGAGAAAACAGGAATCCTCCGCAATATCGCGCCCGTTGTCCGCATGGGAAAACAAAACCATGTCCGGATTTCCGAAAATGCGGTTCAAATCATAACAAAGATACCGCCCCGATTGCCAAGGGAAGGTGGAAACCCACACAAGCCTTTGCTCCGGCATGAAAATAATCGAATGATGGGCAATGTATTGGTGGATGGACTTTTCGTTGGTCAATCCGATGGATTTTTCTTCCAATCCTTTGTCGTTCCTCAGGATGGAGGCGGCTTTTTGAGGTGTGAGCGGAGCTTGTTGACTTATCAGCTCCTCCAGCCTTTGGTAACGGTATCTGCTGTCGCTCCGGGCGATGTTCTCCTTGTTGGCCGGGTCTTCGGAAAAGGCTTCCGACTGATAATGGTTGGTGCATATCAGTGGTGCTTCCCGTACGGAATATAAGGCCTGTTTTTCCGGTGTTTTTTCGATAATGGCGGCGCAACGGCCCTCCGCCTGCCCTATCAGCAAGGACTCCGAAACGAAAGTCCGGCAGGTGTCCGCTATCCGGTATGCTTCTTCTATCGTGGCCGCATATTGCAGGATATGGCGCGCCAAAAGCGAAATCGGCATGGCGGCATGGGTGGGAATTGCTCCTTTGGCTGCATTGATGGTGAGTGTAAGCCCTTTTTCATTCATACCCGACACCACACCTATCATGCCCGGCCATCCGACTGAAACGTAACGATAGCCTGATGTGGGCGTTACAAAACTCACCAATTTGTTCGCCGCAAAATCATCGCCCATATAGAAATCGAAGTTCCTGCCTATCAAAAGCGTGGAATCGGCGCTTTTTTCGTTCCATACCGCAAAGGAACTGCACCCTACCAGCATATATTCCTGCATGGCGTGGCCGATGTCGTGGGCGGCATGATAGTTGAGCTGCCGCTCATACGGCGTTCCGAAAGCATCGAAATCGTGGCTGCAAAATTCGGAAAGCGCCGCTATCTCAGCCCTGTATTCTTCGGGTATATGACACGCCATCTTTCGGTTAAAAAACAACATGAGCTTGTGCAATACGCCAAGATACGTATCGGAAGGCACCAATTCCTTTATCTGCCTTACAAACACCTCTTCCTGAAAATGAAGCAAATCCCGGCTCATCGCACCCATGACCGCCCCGCGTTCCACCGCATCGCCCTTTATATCCGCTTCCCATATCCCATAAGGGTTTCTGTACAACGTATTGCCACGGCAAACACGAAGTGTATCGAGCGAAAGGTCAAGCGTATAATCGGTAGTGTCCACACATATATCCGGCCTTTTCAAATCGGCGTTCACCGCCAAAATCCAGACCGTTGCCGCCAACAGCAGCAAAACCGCCAGAAGCGCGGCCACACACCATGCCGATATTTTCAAGATTCTACGCATTTCCTATCTTTTTTACCAGATATTCTTCCCCTAACAAAGCGCTACAGGTTACCGCCGCACTGGCGCAAACGCCCAAACATCCATGCACATTCATATTCTGTCCTGTAAAATAGAGGTTCTCTATCTTCATACGGACGGGTATGCGCGAAAGCAGAGCGTTCCGGCAATCCTTGACGATGCCGTAGGCGGAGCCATTCTGCGTTGACGTATAATCACGATAGGTTAAGGGCGTTGATGTATAGACCGCCTCAGTTTGCGCCTCTATTTCCGGAAACAAACGGGAAACACAATCCATCATGGCACCCGCGTACTGTTTTTTAAGCGCTTCATAGGCCTCGCCACGTTTGCCGATTTCCGTATCCGACCAAGCTCCAAAAATCTGCGGAAACATCGGTGTCAGCAAAGAAACCGCGTCTGCATAAACCCCCTCTTTAGGCGGTTGCATGCTCAAAAGGATAACCGGGATATTGCAACCCTTGTAATCGCCTTGGGAAGACCACGCGTCCGGACGGTTATGGAAATAATAATTGCTGTTGGCATAAGGGGTCTTGCCGGGCTTCATCAGTATATGCGTTGTAAAACAACCGTAAGAATTCGGCAAAGAATGTATATGACGGCAATAAGCGGGGCGGAGCACTTTTTCACCCTCCAACAGATCCAACATTCCGGCAGGGTGGATATCCGAGATAACATATTTTGCCGAAACGGGTTCATGACCGTTTATTCGGATTTCGCGCACACGGGAATTTTTGATTTCAACACCCGTCACTTTTGCGTTCAAACGCACTTCTCCGCCATATTTCCTTATCTCGTCGGCCAGGGCATCGGCCACATGCTGTGAACCGTCTTTAAAACGGTAAGCGCTTTCCATATACGAATACATGATCATGCCGTGCTCATAAAACGAAGTACGTTCCCTGTCGCCGCTATGCAGCGAGACCGTGCCGGCAAGCACGTTCCGCAAGGTTTCGTTTTGCGTGCAGGAATTTATCACATCGCAGGCCGAAACATTCATGTATTCAAGCCCTCCGTTGGAAATATGCCCGGAGCGGAGTACCTCGGGCGAAATAAGGTTGCCTACCTTCTTCAACAAATTGCAATATTTCCTGATACCGGCCTTTTCTTCCGGAAAATACTCTATAAGACGGGCGGCAAAACGTTCTTCTCCGTTGGCATAGCAATAACGGGAGCCATTAGCGGCAACGATAATGTCGTAAGCCTCAGGATTGAGCTGTTGCAGGCGCAAACGGTCTATCACGCCGAAATATTTGAAATATTGATGCAGAATCTGACCCGGTTGCAGGCTGCCCACATAATGCATACCCGTGTCTAAAACCCTGCCGCGACGGTAAAAAGACTGAAGACATCCGCCAATCTGCGAATGCTGTTCCAGCACGCACACTTTCATGCCTTCCTTGCTCAACATCACGCCGCACGCCAAACCGCCCAAGCCGCCACCCACAATAACCACTTCAAAATTTTCCATCCTCAATCCCTCCTTTTCAATACAATAAACCCGTTGTCTGCCGTTGTTTCCTGCAAAGAAGCGGCAACTGCAAACACACCGATATCCTCACGATTCTGTCCTGCCATCTGGCCGTCAATCACCATCATTCCTCCCTGTTTCAAATTCGGCAGACAGCTTTGCAATAATTCCGTCAACGATATCTCGCCAAGCCGGTTTATCAGAAACACATCCGATTCCTGCCACTTTTCCGGAATTTCAGAAAGAAGCGCAAAAGCGATATTGCCTTTGTTCATGAAAAAATGTTCTGCCAAACGTATTCTGTCCGCATCCGCATCAAAACCCGTTATTCTCCGGTTGCGTGAAAGCATTCCCAGCATCAAGGCACGGGCACCGTAGCCGCAACCTATGTCGGTTACCACTGCCTGACGGGGAATAAGCCTGTCCAAACAATCGTAATAGTCGTTGCGACGGATTTCCTTCATTACCCGATAGGTCAATCCCTGCCCTTTGTAGAGGAAATTACGGCGCAAAGCGTTGCGGAAATACGGATTGTCGGCCCTATCGTTCAAATCGCATAATCCGGCATATTTTTCCCTGAACCAAGCGTTCCAAGCCTTGGCTTGCTCCCGATAGGTGTTGCCGAAACTTGTTCCATAGGCAACACGTGCTTCGATTTGCGACAACACACGCCCCGGCTTGATATAGAAAGACTGCCGTTTGGAAGAAACCATACCGGCCCCGTAAATCAAAACAGGAACGATATCCAATTTCAACGCATCCGCCACATAAAACGCTCCCTTGTGAAAGCGCGCTATCGAACCGTCTTCCGAACGGGTTCCTTCGGGGAATATGGCAATCGAATAACCTTGCGCCACTTTGTCGCGTAATTGTTCAACGGCAGCGGCATAGCCGTCGGCGGTATGGAAACATCCCAGATAACGTACAATGAGGCCAATTACGGGCGATTTCCATACCCAGTCATTGGTAACCATAACAATCTTAGGGGTTATGGCCAACATCAACAAAATATCGATAACCGACTGATGGTTGGCTATCAGGACGGCAGGTTTTCTGAAGGTCTCTCCCGTCGTGTTAAGGCACTGCACCTTGACAGAGGGAATGGTCCGGACAAAGAGCCGCATGAAGGCACAGATAAAAACATGCAGGCAATACTGTTTCTTGGAACGGGCGATGGGAATACAGAAGCTAAGCAGAACAAGAATCTGAGCCACTATGCACCCTAAAAAGAAATAAAAGAACGCATAGATTGTTCTTGCCAAATCCCGCAAGGTATAAGGAAATCCGCCTCGTTGCACAGGCAACGACACCAAACGGCGGAAAAGAACAGGTTGTAGGGTATAGGATACCAAAATCACCACGCTCAGGCCCAGAACAGAAATAACGGCAATGGAGCGAACCGCCGGATGCCGGGCGAATATCAGTGCGCCCAAGCCGACAATCGTGGTAAAGGCCGAGAAGAAGATGGCGGTCTTATGGGCATTGAACATCTTTTTACCATCCCTGTATTCACTCAGAAGGCCATCCATGATAAAGATGCTGAAATCGTCGCCGATACCGAATATGAAGGTGGAAAGTATGATGTTGACGATATTGAACGGAATATCGAACAAGGCCATAAAGCCCAAAATGATGATCCAACTTGCAAACATGGGCAATATGGAAAGCAGCATCAGTTCGATACGCCCGTAGGAAAGCAGCAAGGCTATCGAAACCAAAAGGGAAGAAACGAACAGGATAAAATAAAAATCGTTGTTGATTTCTTCCATCATGCGGTTGGAGTAATAACCACGGTCTATAACGGTGGTGTTCGGACAAGAAGCTATCCTTTCGTAAACAAAGGGCTTTTCTTCCTGTTCGATTTCCATTTTCGCCACCAAAAGGAAGCCTGAATCCGAGGCGTTGATAAAGTCGGAAAACAGCGGTACATCCGCCAACATCTCGTCCGAATAATCGCAGACCGTATATTCTTTTCTCAGCAATTCCCCGAATGCATCGAAAGCCTGCTCGCTGAACCCGACGGCAGAAGCGGCCTTGTTTATCTTTTGGCAGAGCGGTACACGCCTTTTTTTCCAAAATCCGTTCCAACAAGCTATCCTCTGACGTTGACATTCGGCATTCACGAAATATCCGTCAACCGTTGAAAAGGAACGTATCTTTCCTTCTTTTTTTAAGGTTTGCAAGCATATTTCCAATTCATGGCAGGCTTCCTGCGTCTGTACTTCAGTGGGGGCAAAGGAGACTAGAAAAACACTGGAGGTTTCGGAATTTGTAAGTTGTTCCAACTTCCGTTCGGTGTTGCGCAGATGGGGCGGTTCATAATTCAGATTGCCCAGATTGCTGTCGAAACGGACCTCATCGGAAAAGAACGCACTCACCGCCAGAACCAGCAGAAGTGTTCCCACCAGCCAGGGATTGCGTTCATAGGGATAGCTGTTTATCCGGTCTATCCCACGCAATAGTTTTCCTTGTTTTCCGCCCTTGGCAGAAGACAGGAAATGCGGCAGGAACACCAAACAGAAAACGGTGGTGCCTATCAAGGCAAGGGAGGCGAACGCGCCAAAATCTTGCAAAAGCCTGGAATGGGTAAACAGCAAGGCAACAAAAGCCCCTATCGTGGTGAAACTTCCCACCGTGAGAGGATATGCCAATTCCGCCACCACTTGTCGGGGATTGCCTATATGCGTATGATGCGAAACAAAGTGAATGGAATAACTCAGAGCCACGCCAAAGATAGCCGCACCTGCCCCCATGGCTATAGCCGATATCTGCCCCTGCAAAAGCGAAAGGATGCCCAAGGCGAACAAGGCCCCGAACAAAGCCGGCAATATGATTTGCAGAACCGCCCGTTTGCTACGGAGCGAAAGGGATATAACCACAATAACGACCATTAACGCCACCGAGAGCGTAAACATGGTGTCTTTCTTGATTTGGCGGGCATTGTAAACGGCAATGGCGGAAGCTCCTAAATAACTTATCTCCATGCCTGTTTCCCGACTTACCTGTGCCAATACTTCTTCCAGACGGCTCACAAAGGCATCGTTCTCTCCCGTACTCCCCATACCGTTCACCGGGTCGGCAAAAAGAAACAGGACCGAACCGTCTTGCGAGAAAATATGGTCGGCATACAGTTCATAACCGCCTTGATCGCCGAATCGCGCCAGTCCCGTCAGCAAAGGGAATCCTATGCCCAAAGGATCGCGCAGACAGCTTTTTCCGATGAACACACCTGAAGGAGAGGCCATCACATCAAAACAACGGCGCACCGCCGCTTCTACCGAATCGGTTTCCAACAGGGCTTCTATGCGTTCATAATCCACTGTATCGAGAAATATCGGAAGATTGTCGTAAATAAACGCCATGCTCCGCTCCATCGCGCCGGCATCCACACCCGGCGTAACCCGGGAAAGCCAACCTTCTTCCATTAAAGGTTCCAATGCTTCGATCACCTTGTCTCCGGCATCCATCATGGATTCCATATCCTCACCTTCCACCAGGATGACGATGCGGTCGGTAAGTTTCAGATTCTCGAACACCAGCGATTGGCGGCGCCCCGTTTCATTATCGGAAAAAAACGAGGTGATATCTTCCACAAAACGCATGCGCAATGCCAACGCGCCCATAACGAGCACCCATACCGCAAGCAACACATAGAGCAAAGTCTTATGCCGACAGAACCAATCGTATATTTTTACAAAAAAACTACTCATGTTCCGGTTTACGTTTAAAGATACCTAAAACCGCCCAGGCAATCAAAAAGACCGCCATGCCCGCCAAAAAAGCAAGCACGACACTGCCTATCACATACTGCCAAAGAAACTGACGGACAAAGGCAAACGAAATCTCATGCAGGGAAAACACCGATGCCGAACCGGTTATCCACGCACCTGCCATAAGGCTTCCATACAAGATAAAGGGAATGAGCGGCAGCACGCTGATATTGGAAAACACCGCCGCCAGCACTTTGTTGAGGCGTAACAGATGGGCCGTAAACAACGCAAACACCAGCTGATACCCCCAAATCGGCAGGATTCCGCAAGATACACCCCATCCCATCGCGGCAGCGAGCCGGACATTGCTTTCTTTTGAATGCGTGATGTTGTTGCGGATGAATTTCCGGATGTTTTCTTTGGTCAACATCCGCAGGAACCGCCACGGATAGTACCAAAGCACAGCCCATATAACCAAGAAAGTGTTCAACACGCTTATCCTGAAAAAATCGCGGAAAGGACGGAAATGCGATACCCGCTCTCCCTCCGGAGCATAATAAACCTTGATGGGAACATTGGTCACCTTTATGCCTCTCCATGCCGCACGGACAATAATCTCCACCTCGAATTCGTAACGGGAAGTAATCATCCTTATGCCTTGCAGGGCCTTTACCGGATACAATCTGAAACCCGACTGGGTATCGGAAAGCCTGTTGCCCGTTTCCACACGAAACCAAAAATTTGAAAAACGGTTGGCGAAAGTGTTTCGGGAAGGCATATTCTCCGATACCAGATTGCGCGCACCTATCAGCAGGCTATCGGGGTTCCGTTGGATCTCATCTAAAAAAACAGGGATGTCGTCTGCATAATGCTGCCCGTCCGCATCCATAGTCAGAACGTAGGAATAGCCTTCTTCCGCCGCCAGCTTCAAGGCTGTTTTCAAGGCATTCCCCTTGCCCCGGTTGGTAGGTATCGTAATAACGCGGATGCCGTCTGTCTTTGCCAATACCTCTGCCGTGGAGTCCGTTGAACCGTCGTTCACCACCCATATCGTATCCACAAAACGCTTTACATCGGCAATAACTTTCCCTATCGTGTTCCCGTTGTTGAATACAGGAATAACAAGCACGCAGCCGAGGCGTGGGGAAACAGCCCTTACGGTAGCCGTTAATTTCAACACCTGTGAACCCCGATAGAAAGCCTTGCCCTGCAACTTGTTTTCCGTAAGCGAGAAAGACACCTGCATTTTCTCACCTTTCACGGGAATTACGGTGGAAAGGAACTTACAGGACTTGATGGCGGAAAACACGACCGGATAACCGAGCGCTTTCGAAACGCAGGCACGGACCAAGCGCAGGGTACATACGCCCGGCATAACGGGATTTCCCGGAAAATGCCCGTTAAAAACGACGTGTTCCGGATTGAGCTCCGCTTCAAACAGCCAGGTTTCTTCTTGCTTGCCGACATCGGCCAGACGGTATAGTTCCTCCGGGTTCATGGTCTTTCTATTTTAAAAAGCCCGTCCTGGACCGGAAGGTCGAAACGTTTGCCGCTGAAACGATAAAGCGTATAATCTTCCGAATGTTCGGTCATCTTCAGCATATCCAAAGACATATCCTTTCTTGAGAACACCAACAAAAGACTTTTCAGGTTGGTTTTCCGCTTGGGTGTCAATTCCAACTCGTATTGATTTTCCCTTACCGCCAATTTCGGCACAAAACCCGCCGTAAGACCGGAAAGATCGGCCGACATGCAGGAGGAGAGTATCCGTTTGAGTTCCTTGAGCATGGGATTCGACTGCATTTTCACCACCGACGTCTTGCCCGAAGAGGTGATCCGGAAATATTCGCCGTTCATCGTGATATCGTCGCCGTCCGAAAATCCGAGCCGGATGTTGTCGGGGCGTTTGTAGTGGAAATCGCCCGTTTTCCGCACGGCTTCCTTTAATACCGAGGTCTGCCGTATCTGCTCGAACTTGCAGGAAATGGTCTGAATTTGGCTGTTCTTGTCCAATAGTTCGGTTTCGAACAGTTTCCATTCCGCGATATTTTCCTGCGCACGGAGCGAACTGGGTAACAACACTCCTAACAAAACGCAATATATCCACCCAAAGGCCTTAATCTTCATATGCCTGCATGTTTGACAATTCATCCAATCCCACAATCTCATATCCTTTTTCTTGTGCCGCCACGATAAAATTCTCCACAAGTTCATCGGCCCCTCCGCAACGGTCGTGCAACAACACCACCGCTCCGGGATGCAATCTCTTGAGCAAACGTTTCCGAATCCGTTTCCGAGAAACGTATCCGCGCGTATCGAACGCACGTACGCTCCAACCCACCGTTTGATAGCCCCCTGCATGTATCGCCGCCGCGATAGTGGGATTGGTAACGCCGAAAGGCGGACGGAACAGGCGGACGGTTTTGCCGGTAATTTCCCGCAATATATCACGTGTACTCTCCATCTCATCCGCTATCTTCTTTCGGCTTCCGAAAGGAAAAAGACCGGCATGGCTGAAAGAATGGGAACCTACGGTATGCCCTTCCTCCACCATGCGTCTTACCAATCCGGGACACCTTTCCGCCTTGGCACCTATCAGGAAAAAGGCCGCCTTGACTCGATGCCGTGCCAGAACATCCAGAACCCGCGCCGTCATGGGTTCTTCCGGCCCGTCATCGAAAGTGAGGGCTATTTTCTTTGCCGTGTCCCGAGCACGGCAAAACGCCTTTACATACACCCCGCTTTCTATAAAGAACGAGGCGTAGTAGCCGAAGGCAAGCAACAACACGGCTGCAACAAGCAATATGTATGCGATTACAGGCATTGCAACACAATAACGGTCGGCTCTTTGCCGAAATATTCATTATAAACCACTATTTCCGGAACCCCTTTCCGCACTTCTTCCACCGCCTCTGCAAACCGCATCGCCGAACGGCAGGGATAAACCGTCTTGCCTGAGGAATGCCATACCTGCACGCCGGAATGTGAGGCATATCTTTCCCTGCATTGTTTTTCCGACAAAGGCGAAGAAAGAAACTCCACTCTGCTTAGCCTCGCCAGGCTGTTGGCGGAAGCCTCCGCCGTCAAAAGGCTGAACACGACACCTTCTCCATCTTCCGCTTTGCGCCAAAAACCCATGCGTTCCATGATATGGTGCTGCGTGGGCGTGTTTTCGTCAAAAGCACCAACCAACACACGGCGGGCGTCGCCCTCCTTCAGTTGCAGCATCGCATCGGTCAACGCACTTTCAAAACTGCGGCTCCGGTGCACATAAGTCATATTATAGCAACGGTTCTTAGCCAGCAAGGCTATCTGCGCCCCCACCGTATTGAATGTGGATTGTATGAAGGGGGTGGGATTGAGCATCTGTCCGCCCGTGCGGTGTATCTGTTCCAAAAAACGCTCGCTGTCCGTAAGGCATCCCCAACCCGTGGCCGTAACAATGGCATCCAAGGCCGCAATGCCCTCAACGCCGCCCGTACACTCAAACGCCGTGGCCGTAGCCATTTTCACAATCCGGCTCATGCGGCGGCGCAAGGTGGCGTCCGGCACCACTTCCTTGATGTCGTGCGTCAGATTAAGATGCGTTGCTATAGCTTCGATATAACACATGGCCGCGATTAATTTTTGGAAAACAACAATGCCGTGCAGTTTCCGCCAAAACCCAAGGAATTGGAAAGCACATAGCGAAGCGGCGCTTCCCGTCTTTCCGTTACGGGAACCAAGCCCGTTTCTTCCATCGGACGGGAAAAATTCAAGTTGGGATAGATAACGCCCCTACGCAGGGACTCTACCGAAAAAACGGCCTCTATGCCGCCCGCCGCCGCCAAAGTATGCCCCGTAAAACCTTTGGTGGAACTGAAAGGCGGCACTTTATCGCCGAACAAACGGCACAACGCCCGGCTTTCCGAAAGGTCGTTGTTGGGCGTGCCCGTTCCATGCGCGTTCACATAATCTATCTGACTTGCCGCCACCCCCGCTTTGCGCAAGGTATCGTGCATGGCTTTATAACAGCCCTCTCCCGTGGCGGAAGAAGCCGTTTGATGATAGGCGTCGTTGGCGTTTTCTCCTCCCGCAAAATAAGCGTAAGGCTCTTTTTGCAAAGTGTCTTCACGTTGCAGCACGATATAGCCTGCACCCTCTCCCAAATTCAATCCGGCACGGTCGGCATCAAAAGGACGGCAGGGCTTTTTGTCCAATATCATCAAAGAACCGAATCCTCCAAGTGTAAACAGACTCAACGCATCGGTTCCTCCTGCCACCACCCGGTCGGCGATACCGCAACGAATCAGCCTTGCCGCCGCCAAAATGGCATTGGCCGCCGATGAACAGGCGGTGCTGATAGTAGTGGCATAGCCCTCTATGCCGCAGTGGCGGGCAATGGCCAAGGTAGAAGCCGCGCAATCGTGCATCACCACATCCCGCAACCGACCCCGCGCGGGGTTGGAAAGATAATCGGCATAAAACACTTCCGTTCTGTCCATGCCGCCCACCGATGTGCCCGACACCAAGCCCGTGCGCAAATCTTTTCCCTCTCCGCTGTCTGCCAAAGCCTCCTGTACCGCCAATATGCCCAATAATGCCGTGCGTGAATACAGGCACCGTTTTCCGAGCCCCGCCCGCAACGCCAAATCCGCATTGCAGAAGGGCACTTTTCTCACCGGCACGACACCGCTTTCGTTCCGGTTTATCGCCGTCATATTCGCCTCTATTCCTATACCGAGAGAAGAAACGATACCTATACCGCTAACGGCAATCTTCATCTTATCGACGGTTTTTGGATATGTATTCCGCCAAGGTTTCCACCGAATAGAACACCGGTTTGGCTTCGGCCGAATTCTGAAGCTTGATGCCGTAATTCTTCTCTAAAATCAGGATAATCTCCAAGGCATCTATCGAATCCAACCCCAATCCTTCATCCCCGAACAAGGGAGCCTTGCTGTCGATATCCTCCGGGGTGATATCTTCCAGATTCAATTCCCGAATCAAATGCTCTTTGAGTTCCCGAACCAACGTTTCCATTTTCCTTCTGTTTTATGATGAATGATTCTTTATTTCCTTTCAAGCCATTTAAGGCGAACATCCCATTTCCCATTTAAAAAGTCGCACCAACCGCAAACCACCGCTTTGGCATATCCGCCGGCAATCAGCAAACGGGCATAGCTTTCCGCCAGTCCACTGTCCTGATTTTCGATAAAAAACGTATTGTCGCCTTGTATCTTGTGACGGATGCAGATTTCGCCCGCCGCCACATTGGGCAGGGTATAAACGAATACGGCAGGCGAAACGGGTTCTGTCTTTTCGTCTAAAATCCGCTGATGCTGCAAGTCTGTATCCAACGAAGCCGACCTGTTGGCAAGCACCAACGCCACTTCTCCGGGCGCAAGATTGGCTTGAGCCAAAACACCGCCTATCAATTGTTCCACTGCCACATATGCGGCTTTGGAAAGGTCACTCATCTTGTAGAACTTCATGTTGGGCGATTGCAGTTTCTTGAATTCTTCCCGTATGAACTCGGCAAACGGCTTATCGGACAAAGGCAAGGTATAAGCGGCTGTTTCCTGCACCTCAAAAGCGGCGTTACGGGCGGAACCCTGATGTATTCCACCTTCCAGAGAAAGCACCACGGCGGCATTGCACCCGCCGAAACCCGAGGCGGTCTTTACACAATGCTTTCCGTTTATCTGAATGTGGTTTGCCGAAACCGAAAGAGAACCGGGAACGCCCGATGCCGAAAAACCTTTTGTACCATACACGATACCATCGCGAAGTTCCTGTGCGCTGATAATGGTTTCCACCACGCCCGATGCCCCGAGCGTATGCCCGATATACCCTTTAAGGCTGTTGAGCGGAACGTTTTCCAAACCCGCAAGATGAATGGCCTTGCTTTCCATCTCATCGTTGTAGAGTGTGGCTGTGCCGTGGGTATTGACCATCGCCACTTGCTGCGGTTCAACGTCTGCCTGCCGCATGGCCGCGCGGATGGCGTAATACAGTCCGTCGCCCGTACGGGAAGGGCCTGATATATGATTGGCATCGTTCGTTACCGCACCGCCGGCAAGCGCTACCGCCGGTTCCAAGGCCTTGCTTCGACACGTGGTCAACAAAAGCGCCCCGCAAGCCTCACCCAACGACAAACCGTCGCGGTCTTTGTCGTAAGGGCGGCAAGGCTGACCGCTCACCGACTTGAAGGCACGGAACCCCTCGGCGATAAAGGGCGAAAGCATATCGCCACCGGCAATCACCACATAGTCGCATACGCCGTTCAAAAGCAAACGTTGCCCCACCACAAGCGCGGAAACGCCCGATATGCAGGCATTCGATATCGTTATGGGCGGCAAAGCGGCATGGAAATAAGCGGCGATTCTTCGGGCGCATTCACCCAAAAAAGCCTCGGAAGGAATTTCCCCGCCGCAATTTTCGATGCAGTCTATGTTGCCCTTGGTGGAAGAAAAGATAAACCGCACGTTTTTGTCTGCCAGCGAAACTCCCGATTGTTCCAACACTTGCCCTACGGCATGGATTACATGACTTTCAAGCCGGGTATAGCCCGGTATCGGCTCCGAACCGTCGCCAATTCTCCCGCACACCATGTCCAAGGATTCGTCCATACACAATCCCGTATGGTGTTCCTGTATGGAAGAAAGCGTATCCCGCCTGTCTCCCAAAGCCGTCACGATGCTGTCGGCTCCCAACCAGATATGCCTTACTTCTTGAGCCATTTTTCTTTCCATTTCGTCAAAAACGGAGGAACCGTCAGGCTCAACGCTCCGTTGGCATCCACAAACACCTGCATGGAACTTCCCCGTGCCGCCACCTCTCCGTCCGAATCGCGCCATATCGTGTATTCAAAGCACAATTTAGCCGCCACTGTGTCTATATACCNGATTTCCACCGTGGCCGTGTCGCCTATCGAGAGCGGACGCAGGAACTGCAACTGCAAATCCACCACGGGAGCCGTATAACCGCTTTCATAAATATCCATATAGCCGATACCGCCGAATTGGCGTCCGAAAGCCTCACGCGCATCTTCAAAATAGCGCACATATTCGCCGTGCCACACGATTTTCATCGAATCCACCTCGCTGAAACGAACCTGTATCTGAACNGAATGGCGCAAAAGCGCTTCNCCTTTATTCCGTTTTGTCCTCATCTTCCAAAACTATTTTCATGCTTCCGTGCGCTATTTCCCTGCCTTCCACAAACACCACGGCACGCACCAGCGAAATGCCGAACACTTCCTGCACCACGGATATTTCCGTACAGAGCTTCTGCCCNGNNTGCGGAAATTCNAGNACNTCGAAATNATCGACCGANCCGATAAAGCCCAACCGNACCTTTTCTCCTTTCTGCAAGGCCAGCCAACCCACGCGNGCCGCCGCCGACTGCGCCATGTGTTCGATAATGCCGCATTCACAGAACCTGCCGTCCTCACAAAACATATTCTGCGGAAGCAACGTAAGCGTGGTATGCGAAACACCCGCTTCGTCCAATCCCGCAAAACCGTCTATCATCACAACCGGCGGCCGCTGGGGTATCAGTTTTATAACGTCTGTTTCCTGCATACCAATATCGAATGTCCCATTCCCAACCCATCGTGTATCGTTTCCGCCTCAAGCCCTGCCGCCTCCACGCAACGCAACATATCGTCCGAATGATACATCTTGCTGTTGCCGTTGGCCATCGCCGTAAAATAAACGCTGGTGAGGGTAAGGCAATAGGCGGCGGTNTCAAANTGCTGGCGNTCCCAGAAAGTTTCCATGATAAGGAGGCGCGTGTTCCCGTCCATTGCCTGTGCGGCACGGCGGAGAATGCTCGTTACCTGTTCTTCCGAAAAACAATCCAGAAACTGGCTCATCCAGATAATATCGAACTTCCGGGCGGGGAATGCCGTATTTTCATCCAACAGGTCTGCACCGTAACCNTGTATGCGCTCCGCACCGGGTTTTCCTTCCGTGGCCTTCTTCATCAGCCCTATCTGTTGCGGCAGATCCATGATGGTAACCTCCACCTCGGCATCATATTCCACACACTTCATCGCCCATCTTCCCGTGTTTCCACCCACATCCAAAAGCGATTTCACTTTCTTTTCCCCATCGAAAACAATCTTCAGAGCGGCNTCGAAAGAAGCGTCCGAATAGTAGTGGTCAAATCCGAACCAACTTTTTTGAACCTCTTCGGGCAACGAGGAAAGGGCCTCATAAATNGTCNCCCATTTTCCGAACACCTTCAACCCTTCCGGCTTGCCGTTTCGGAGCGATTCTTCCAAACTAAACAGACCCAGATAATTGACATCGTGGTTAAAGTTCATGTTGGCACGCACCATCGNGTCATTGAGCAGGAACCAGCCCGTTTTCGAAAGCGTGTANTTCTGCCCCGATACCTTGACTGTTCCTATCGACAGAGAGGCTTCCAGCAACACTTGCGCCGCATAGCGCGAAAGCCCCGTTTTCCGCATGATTTCCTCCTGCGTCAGACCTTCCGGAGCATCGGAAAGATATTGCAGGATGCCNAATTTCANCATCAGCCGCGACACCTGGAACACCACCGGTGCAAAGGCGATTTCCTGGGCAAGATGCTGCGCTTCGGCCGCAGACAAGGTTTCGTGCGTGTATTCTTTTTCAAGAGCCGGAAACAACTTCATTTTTCAATTCTTTATTCTGCGGTTTTCAACCAACATTCCAAAAACGATAAAAATTAAACCATTGGCGCGGATANGTCTTTACTATCCGTTCCAAAGTCGCCACATAACGTTCCGCCAATTTNTTTTCGTCGCCGGCTTCTTCGGGTGTGGCTTCAATAAAAATAAACCGGTACGTCCGCTTCTTTTCCCGCATCGCGTAATAAAAAAACACCGGCATCCGGCAACGCGCAACGATTCTAAAGGGTCCGTCCGGAAGAAGCACCTTACCATGGAGNAACTCCGCCNCAAGGGTCGCTTTNCTATCCACATAACGGTCGGCGTTGAAACAAACGTACTCGCCCTTGTTGAGCGCCACTTTTATCTGCACCATCGCCTCTACCGAGCCCTTGTTCACCGCTATGATCTTGTAATCCGCGCCGCATCCGCTTTTTTCCAGCACTCTCTTAATATTTTCATGCTCAGCATCGAACATGACAATATTAATCTTCTTGCCATATTCGCCGAAAAAAACGGAACCGGCATCCCAACATCCCACATGCGCCCCCATCATCACAACACCCGAATTCGAAATCACTTCGATAAACCGGTCGTAGTTCTCGAACTCAAAGCGGTATTTACGCTGCAAACCTGCACGGAGCGCCACCCTGTCTATCAAAGTCTGCCCAAAAACGTAAAACTGCCGGTAAACCTCCACGGCAGATTTCATGCGTCCATAGCCCAAACGTTTCCGGTTATACTCCCAGATGGCGCGTACTGCCTTGGGCGCAAAAAACAGAAAATGGAACACAACGACAGCCAAAACCGTATAGGCGAAACGGATTCCGAAAACCTTGATGGAAAAAACAAAGAAAAGGTATCCGAAACTGCCGCCCCGCGATTTTCCGTTCCACTGCCGTTCCTGTTCCCTATCCATTTATTTTGGTATCGAGCAATTGATAGAAATCGGCAAAAGTCTTGATGTCGATAAAGTCTGAACCATTGAGCGTGACACCGAAATTCTGGTCTATCAACACCACCACATCCACCAGGTCCAGGCTATCCATCCCAAGGGTTTCTTTCAGCAAGGCATCAGGCAAAAACAAGGCTTCGTCCATCTCAAATTCCTCCGCCAGCACCTGATTCACTTTTGCGATAATCTCTTCCTTTGTCATTTTTTCTCTTTTTATCTTAGTTCTCAACCAACTTTGAATGTCAACCTTTAAACTTCTTTACAACCAAAGTGGAATTGGTTCCACCAAAGCCGAAAGAATTACTCAAAAACATATCGAATCCCGCATCCACCCTACGGTTGGGAATATTCAACAAAGCGGAAGCATCGTCGGGCTCTTCGAAATTGAGGTTGGGCGCGATAAAACCATGCTGCATCATCAGCATCGAATAAACCACCTCGCTGGCACCGGCCATCCACATTTCATGTCCTGTAAACGATTTGGTGGAGGCCACATAAGGCCGGCTGTTTCCGAACACTTCGGCTATCGCTTTGGCTTCGTTCAAGTCGCCTATGGGTGTGGAAGTGGCATGGGCGTTCACATAGCCTATCTCGTTTACCGAAACGCCTGCGTTTTCTATGGCACGCCGCAAGGAAGTGGCAGGCCCCACCACGTTCGGAACGGAAATATGTTCACCGTTCGATGAAAAACCATAACCGATCACTTCTCCCAAAATCTTTGCTCCACGCGCCACCGCCGATTCATAGCTCTCCAGAATCACCGCCGCCGCGCCGCCGCTGGGAACCAAACCGTCCCGGTTCTTGTCGAAAGGCCGGGAAGCCTTTTCGGGTGCGTCTTCCCGCATGGAGAACGCACTCAAGGCATCGAAATTTCCCACCGAATAAATATTCACTTCTTCCGCGCCACCACAGATAATGCGGTCCTGCAATCCCTGTTTTATCAGAAGAAAAGCAATGCCGATGGCATGGGCACCGCTGGCACACGCGCCCGATACCGTAAAATTGATGCCGCGCAGGTTGAAAATCGTGGAAAGGTTCATGGTTACCGTCGAATTCATCGACTGGAAGATATTGCCCGAACCCACCATGGCGGTATTACGTTTTTCCCGAATGATATCCACACCGGTAACCGTCGCCTCGGCGCAACTGTCGTTGCCGAACAAGATACCCGTTTCGTGCGCGGCAAGATAATCGCGGTCCATGCCTGCCTGCAACAAGGCTTCTTCGGTGGCCACATACGCATACTGCCCCTGTTCCGAAAGGCAAAGCCGCTGCCGCCTGTCCAACCTGCCTTTCAGTTCAGGCAAGCGCAATATACCCGTCAACATGGAACGATACCCGAATTCCTTTCTTTTGGGATCGATGCCTATTCCCGACTTGCCTTCATAAAGGGACTTCAACACTTGTTCCTTGTTCTCCCCTATGCAGGAATAGATTCCCATTCCGGTAATGACAACCCTTTTTTCCATGCGTCCTGTTTATATTAATATAAACCTCCGTTAATCGAAATAGTTTCTCCTGTAATGTAAGCGGCTTTGTCCGATACAAGAAAGGCCACCAATTCCGCCACTTCTTCCGCCTCGCCGAAACGGCCTGCGGGAACCATCTTTTTGAGCGCGGATTCATCCAAATCCTGCGTCATGTCAGACTTGATAAAGCCCGGTGCCACGGCATTCACCGTTATCTTGCGCGGCGCCACTTCCTGCGCCAAAGCCTTGGTGGCGCCAATCAGAGCCGCCTTGGCCGCCGAATAATTCACCTGTCCGGGCATTCCTTTCAACCCCGAAAGCGAAGATATGTTTACGATACGGCCAAACCGTTTGGTCATCATATCTTTAAGCAGGCTACGCGTAATGTAAAAAAAGCCGTTGAGCGTGGTATCCAGCACCTTGTGCCAATCGGCATCCGGCATAAAGACCATCAAGTTGTCGCGCCGTATGCCCGCATTGTTGACCAAAACGGCGATATAGGCATCGGGGTGTTTTGATTGCCAGTCGGCCATAGCCTTTTCGATCTGCTCCGGGCAAGACACATCGAAACGCAACAACTCTGCCGTTCCCCCTGCGTTCCGTATCGTTTCCGCCGTTTGAAGGGCGGCAGCCTCATGGGAGGCATAGTTTATGATTACCGGATATCCGTCTTGTGCCAGACGAACCGCCACGGCCCTTCCGATACCCCGGCTGCCGCCCGTCACCAACGCATATTTTGCTTTCTGTTCCATCTTATTCAACCGAAGTTTGCGCCAGCATCTCCTGCAATGCCGCTATTTCCTTGTATTTGGGCGTATCGTCCTTGAACGCGGGCACGATTTGGCGCACGCAGTCGTATATCTTCCGCGTGGCGGGCGCCAGCCTGTCGGCAATCGCAAGGCAATCGACCGCCTGCGCCAACGCCAACATGAGGATAGCCAGCACCTGGCTTGCGTTTTCCACCACATGGCGGCACAGCAAGGCCGAATTGGTTCCCATGCTCACAATATCCTGATTGTCGTTGTTGTTCGGAATCGAATGAACATACATCGGATTGGAAAGCGTCTGGCTTTCGGCCGTGGTGGAAGTGGCGGTGAACTGTGAAGCCTGCATACCGTAGTTGAGCCCCAAAACACCCATATTGACAAAGGGCGGCAGAATGCCGTTGATACGGTCGTGGAACAGGTAGTTCAACTGACGTTCGGCCAACATGGTCATCTTGGTGAGGGCAATCTTAAGCTTGTCCATCTCGAAAGAAACGTAATCGCCGTGGAAGTTGCCGCCATGATAAACGTTTCTCGTGGCAGGATCCACCACCGGATTGTCGTCCACCGCGTTCAATTCCGCCTCCAGCACCGTGGCGGTATAATTTATCGTATCGTAAACCGCGCCCAGAACCTGCGGAATGCAACGCAGGGAATAATAGGGCTGAACCTTTGTCTGGAACACCTCTTCGGAAGAAGTGTGATAAAGTTCTTCTTCCCGATTGCGCAGACAACGGCTTCCCTTGGCCAGTTCGCGCATCCGCGCCGCCACTGCCTGCTGTCCCTTATGGTCTTTGAGCCCGTTGAGCACTTCCGACATAAAGTCATCGTAAGAGGAAGCGATTTCGTTAATCATCACCGAAGCCGCCACCGCCCAATCGAACAGCCGCCGGGCGGAAAACAGATTTACCAGACCGATGCCGGTCATCACCGCCGTGCCGTTGGTTACGGCAAGTCCTTCGCGAACCCCTATTTCCAAGGGCTTGATGCCGGTTTGTTTCAATACTTCCGCCGTAGGCCGCCTTTCTCCCCGATAGAACACCTCGCCTTCGCCAATCAAGGCCAGGGCGATATGCGCCAACTGCACCAAATCGCCGCTCGCGCCCACACTGCCGTGTTCGGGCACCACCGGCACGATGCCGGCATTGAGAAAAGCCGTCAGCACCTCAAGCAACTGCGGGCTNACACCCGAATGCGCCTGNACAAAAGTTTGCAGACGCGCAATCATCGCCGCCCGCACACAGATTTCGGGCAAGGGTTTGCCCGCTCCGGTGGCATGACTGCGGATAATATTGTATTGAAGTTCTTTGAGATGATTGTCGTCGATACGCCATTGCGCCATCGGTCCGAAACCGGTATTGATACCGTAAATCACCTTGTCTTTCGAAAATTCCTTGAGAAATTCATGACAGGCGGTTACGCTTGCCCTGTCTTTAAAAGCAATCTGTTCTTTTCCGTATAATAGACGCTTGTATTCATCAAGCGACAACCACCCATGTGTTTCCATTATCTTTATAAAATTCCCATCTTACAAAGATATTAAAAAATTTTGAGCGACACTCGAAATAAGGAGGCCGAAAGTTGTAAACCTACACGGAAATCTTTATTAATATTAGAGGGTCCGTGTTTTGTGGAAAAACAGGCGGAGCAGTTCGCCGAGCCATAGGACAAAGGAGGTGGAGGCGATGATGATGAGCCAGTTTTCCCAGCCTATCCGCACCACGCTGAACATTTCGCCGCCGAAATGCACAATCGCCAGCTGNCCCGCCAAAATAAGCAGCAACACAGGCAAAAAGCCGTCGCCCTTGCCGAAAAGATTGTGGAAAGCCGAGCGCTTGCTCAAGAACGCCTTTGCGTTAAACATATTCCAGAATTGCAGCATCACAAAAAACGTAAAGAATATAGAACGCTCCACGGGCGAAATCCCCACACCCGCGCGAAGGCCGTCGAAACGGAAAAAGTTGCGGAAAAACGCTCCGAACGAAAAGTCGCGCAACGANACAACNTCTTCGNANTTNAAATATTGCATCANNCCGAAAAGCACCAGAAACAACACGCATCCCACCCCGACAATCTGCCGCCGCATGGGTCGGGTGAGGATATGCGCGTGAATGTCGCGGGGTTTTTCGTTCATCACGTCGGGATTGGGCGGAAGCGAAGCCAAGGCCATGGCGGCGAAGGTATCCATGATGAGATTGACCCAAAGCATCTGCGTCACCGTGAGCGGTTGTTCGGCATCGAGCAACGCACCCAGCATCACGATGAGGCAGGCCACCACGTTTACCGTGAGTTGAAAGAGAATGAATCTCTGCACGTTCTGATAGAGGGAGCGCCCCCACATCACCGCCGACACAATGCTTCCGAAAGCGTTGTCGAGAATGGTGATGTCGCTCGCCTCCTTGGCCACCGAAGTGCCGTCGCCCATCGAAAGACCCACTTGGGCGGCGTTGAGGGCGGGCGCGTCGTTGGTGCCGTCGCCGGTAACGGCCACCACCTCTCCGTTTTTCTGCAAGGCCCTCACCAAACGTTCCTTATCCAACGGACGCGCCCGCGAAATAATCTTCAAATCACCCACACGCTCCTGCAGTTCCTCGTCGGAAAGAGCGGCGAATTCAGGGCCCGTGATGCGGTTCCTTTCGCCGTATTCCGGCTTCCACAAATGCACCTGACGGGCGATTTCGGTGGCGGTGGCGGTGGTATCGCCCGTCACCACCTTCACGTCTATGCCCGCTTGCAGACACCGTTGAATGGCATCGGGCACATCCTGCCGCACAGGGTCGGAAATGGCCGCAAAACCTATGAAACGGAGCGGAAGACCCGGTTTAAGCCTTCCTTTCTCGAAACAGGAACCCTCGGGAATTTCGGCCACGGCGAAACCCAACGTGCGCATGGCGCGATTTTGGAAAGAGAGCAAGCGCGATTCCAAGTCGGACCGTTGCGCTTCGTCGATTCCGCCGCAAAGCCCCGACACGATTTCGGGCGCTCCTTTCACATAGAGCATACGTTTTGCGGGAAACAAGGCGGAACGCACCACGGTGGCCATATATTTGCGCTCGGTGGAAAAGGGCAACTGCTCCTCTATCGTCACCCTGCCCCGAAGCGCCTCGTAATCCTCGCCCTGCTCGCGCAACCACAGCAACAACGCCCCTTCGGTGGGATTGCCTATAACCTGTGGTTTAAGCGCATCCGTAACATCCAAAAAAGCCGTGGTGTTGGCGGCAATGCTTTCCTTGAGCATGTCCGCGGCCTCGCCGCCGCCCGCCAAAGAACCGTTTTCTCCCAAGAAAGGAAACCACACCTCGTTCACCCGCATCTGATTCTGCGTGAGCGTTCCCGTCTTGTCGGTGCAGATGACCGTGCAGGCGCCCATCGTCTCGCAGGCGTGCATTTTCCGCACTAAATTGCGGTCTTCGAGCATGCGCTTCATGCTCAACGCCAACGACAGCACCACGCTCATCGGCAAACCCTCGGGCACCGTAACCACAATCACGGTGACGGCCACCATAAGCGTGTTGAGGATTTCGGCACCGAACTGCCACCACGTTTCGTAGTAGAATTCAACGGGAGAAAACACAATCATCGCCATGCGTCCTGCCAAAATGATTCCCGCGACCCAATAGCTGATTTTNGTGATGAGNCCGCTCAATTTCTCAAGTTGTTGGTTGAGCGGAGTCTGAATGTTGTTCTCNATTTGCGANCCGGTGTATACCTTGCCGTATTCGGTCTGGTCGCCCACGGCCTCCACCCGCATCACGCCCCTGCCCTCCATAACCGTGGAACCGCGCAGAACCCTGTCGGTGGGATAGGTGGCCTCCTTGTCGAAATCTTCTTTTCGGTGCGATTTCGTTACGATAGGTTCGCCGGTAAGCGTCGATTCGTTGACGCGCAGGGAAAGTGAATCCAAGAGAATCCCGTCGGCGGGAATTTCGTTGCCGGCTTCGAGCATCACCACGTCGCCCACCACCACGTCCTTGCGGAAAATTTCCTGNACACGGNCNGANCGNATNACNTTTACCTGCACCTCGTCATTTACCTGATTGAGAATGTCGAATTTTCGGTTGGCCCTGTTCTCGAAATAAAAACCCACGCCCGTAGACAACATCACGGCCACAAAAATGCCTATCGGTTCAAAGAACACGCCCGCCCCNTCGCTGCCGGAGAAATANTGAAAGCACGACACGCCCAACGAAAGCAGCAACGCCACAAGGAGAATGCGGATGATGGGGTCGCGGAATTTCTCTAAAAACAATTTCCANGCCGGCGTTCTTGCNGGCGGAGTAAGGACATTGCCGCCGTGTTCGGCGCGGCTCTNCTCCACCTCCCGTTCGGAAAGTCCTTGAAACGATTGACCTTGTTGCATGACAATAATCGAAATCTTTTATTTGTGTGAAGATACGAAAAAGGCGCGACATAAAATGTCGCGCCTTTTTCAAAAAACCTTTTTCAAGGAAACCTTTTCCTCTGGCATTAGCGTTTGATAACTTTCACCGAACGCTTGTCGCCGTTGGGCAAGGTAATCAGCATGAAGTAAACGCCATCGCTCAGACCGGCCAACGAAACGCTTTCGGCGTTCCGTACATCGCGCATGCATACACGGCCGTTCATATCGACAAGCGAGAACGAAACATACTCACCCTGAATGTTCAACCTATCGGAAACAGGATTGGGATAAACACTCACACCATAGGCCTGCTGCAAATCCTCCATATCCAATGTGGTAAAATCGATAAAAAAGAACGCTTTCTTTTCTTCGGCGCCCTCGCCCTCGTAAACAGCCCCTACTTCATAATCATATTCCCCACGGGCCACGTTTTCTTCGTAGCTGTATTCGGTCAACAGGTTCTCGTTGAGCTTNTCGCCATTGCGATAGATGTTGTATCCGATGAGCTTGATGCCGGCGGAAGAGGTTTTGGGACCATCGAAAGTCAATCCCTGACCCATCAACTGTCCTTTCACATTCGTACTCATCACCTTGCTCATTATATACTCCTGCGGATCGGCAGCCGAAGCGGCGGCTTCGAGGTCGCGCAAACGAACCACCAACGCATTGATACAGAAGTTTACATCTATTCCAAACTGCTTATAGAAAGAAATGTAACTCCTTCCGTCAACCGAAAACAGGTCGGATTTACCATGCGTTCCCGGACCCATATCATACGCCACAACGGTTTCACCTGTCGCTGCCAGTTCATCGACATCGTACGAAACCGAATAACCCACCGCGATTTCCTCTTTCTGTTTCATCGGGAACACTTCGTCGAAATAGACCTGCACCCAATCCGCCTTACCAAAACGTTCGTTATAAGGTTTGTTGTATCTCAATACATCATCTACATAAACCAACGTGTTCACGGCCCTGAGGCTCTTGGATTCGGCACCTACCGCAAACTCAACACCCACCAAATAAAGGTCGTCGTCGAATTTATCCATATCCTTTTCGTCCCATCCGATGATGAAGAATGCCTGCGAGGTTCCCGTAATATTATCGCGGCCGACCGGAAAACTGCAGTAACCATAGGCCATGGGTTCTTCAAAATAGGGCAGGCCCCATGTGGCTTTGGCATCGATGGTATTGTCGTCTTTGGGTGTGCCCGTCACGGTAAACACAGACGGTTCGCGGGCGGCACCCAAGCCGTTGAGTTTAATCTTAACCGTAGTATCGGCCACGCAGGAACTTTCGTAGAAAGCCTCCAAGCGATACTCATATTCCGTGCCGATTTCCACATCCGAATCGATATAACTCAATTTGTAGAAGTTCGGCTCCTCTATCTGTTCACCGTTGCGGTAGAGGTTAAAGCCTACGAAACCGTCTTCTCCGAGACAATCCTCCGACCACGACAAAACCGCTTTCTTATTCGATTCATACACCATCATCCCCTTGGGAGCGAGGCAATCACCTTTTTCAAAAATATCAACCTCACACTTCGCATCATACTTCGCCGAACTGCTGCTGCAACCCCGCGTCGAGAGGTATTCGATATGATAGGTATATGTACCCGCCGTGTCGATGTTTTCCGTGAAATGACGGGCCCTGAGGGTATCGGAAACCCTTTTGCCGTCGCGGTAAACCACGTAACCCAAAACCTCGCTCGAGCTTTCCAATTCCATATCCACTATCACATTGTAGCTGTTCGTGCATTGCAGCAGACATTCCAGAACCACGGTACCGTCGCTGAGCTGGGTATGGGTAAGGGCACCCCCATACAACATACCGGTAAAGGCAGCGTCCTGCACCGTGGGGTGTGCGGAGAGATCGGTGGTGAAAAGCTTTTTACCATCCGTCATGTCATAGGCCACAAGATCGCAACCGTTGGTGGCTTTTTGGTCTACCATATACAGACGGCCTTTGTAGTATTCGAGTCCCGAAACAACCATACCCTCGGTATTGAATTTAACGGGAAGTTCGAATTCGCTGTTGGCATTCACGGCATCATGCGGATAGGCGGCAATATTATAGTAGTCGCCTACCAAAATATAGTCCTCACCGTTATTGATGTCGGGATTGTCGTTTTCCACATAGGTCACCGAGATGGCTTTATCAAAACGGGTGGTGATGTGATCGCTCAAACCGATTTTGAAAGGATCGGTGGCACTCAGGTCCAATTTCAGCACCCGCTCGCTGGCGGTTGTTACATAGAAAGAACCATTGTGATAGGTCATGTCATAGATGGTTCCCAGACCGTCCACGGAAATATCCTTGGCGATATTTCCGAATTCATCATACACATAGATATGACCTGTTGCGTACGAACCGGTATAAATGTAGTCGCCGATGCGTATGCCCCCGCTCATACTGAGGGTGGCGGGTTGGAAAACACTCACAAAATCCAGCCCTTCCTGAGGTATATATTTGGGAGTATGACCCTTGGGACGGTTGATAACGTTCGAAGCCTCTTTATCGCTGGGCAGACCCCAACTCAAAGATACCGTGCGGTTGTAGGTGACATTCTTGAAAATTTCCAGCACAGGCAGACAGGAGCTGGGATCTAACACAAGAATGGAAGTCGTATCGAAAGCTTCCGACAGATGGTCACCTTCGTAAACCGCCTTTACACAATATTTGTATTTGTCGTTTTCGGGCACAACATCCGTATAGGTCAGCTGCGTGGCGGGCACTGTGCCTACCGACTGCCCATCGCGGAAGATGTTGTAACCCGTCAGGGTATATTCACCCTCCAGAGGTGCCTGCCAGCTCACTTCGACATTCGACGAACGGCGCGGCTTGTTTTCCACCCGAACGTTGCGCACGGGAGCATAGGCCTGATGTTCGTTCAGTTTAATCAGATAGGTATACCAGGTTGCATCTATGCTACTGTAACCGATCATATAACGACCGTCGTTCGAAATACCGGTAGGCGTAAAGAGAGGCATGTCCCGTTCGGCGTCAATACCGTAGAGGTATTGCAGATATTCGGACTGAATATATTTCCGGCCGTCTTTCCAAAAATAGATGAAAGGACGGCGCGAATTGAGGTCGACAGGGTCGGTCTGTTCGGTTCCCAGCATCACACCGCTGTCGTTCATTCTGAAAAGCTGCGATGCTCCATAGCCGGGACTGATATCGATCATAGACACCTTGAAATCAGCCGTGTTTTTGTTGTATTCCACATAACAGGCCTGATCGTTGATTTCACCGCACATCAAGGTTCCCGAACCGTTCAAATCCCACAACTCACCCGCTGCAAACACTTTAAATCCAGTACCGTTGATAAATTCATGGCCGACATAATACACCTCGTCCCGATTCCTATCCCAAAAAGCAGGCGCATAGTTTAAGGTCGCATTGGTTTTACTGGCACGGCCCACCACGATGCTGGCATCGTTGCTCATGTGCCACCCCATATTCATGCCGCCTGCAAAAGCGGGATCCAACTTGCGGAGCGTGTCTATTATCGTGCCCGTCTTGGTGTCGATAAAAAAGTTGCCATAGTCGGTAGCGTTCCCAAAGAACATGCTGGCACGCAGGGTGAGCAGGTCGGCCGAAGCTTCTTCTACCAAGTAAGGGTTGGACATGGCGACATCTGCAAAACGATCGTATTCCTCACCATCTATTTTAGCGTAGGTGGTGGTTACGTAATTGTCCCAGTCGATAACCTCCACAACGCTACTATTTAACATTTCTATTTTCTCCGTGGCAATTTCATAGATAAAGCCGAAGGAATTGTCTGTCCCGTCCCGCCCCATCAGAAATTTTCCGTTGCGCGAAAAATAGATCTCCGTCATATTCGGAAGAGCCTTGAAAATAACCATTTCGCCGGCTGTTCCCCGAATGATTTCATTTTGGCTCATATCAACCGTTCCTTGCGCGAGCACACAGCCCGGCAACAACAAAGCCGCTACAAGCAATATCTTTTTAAACAATTTCATATAGGTTGTTTTTTAATTTTTAAAGGATAATGGTTTTATACGTGGCCGTCTTTCCGTTCTCGCCCAATACCCGCAACAGAGCGGCACCNTTGGGCAAGCTGTGATAGATATACGCATTCTGAGCGGAATTGACGGGATAGGTCTTCAACAATTTTCCATCGGTCGAAAACGCCTGCAGGCTCTTGATATAAAATCCTTCGTTGTTCTCNATAATAAGTTGGTTCTCGAAAACCCTAACCTTGACGGATTTGTCGAATCCTTGCACCGACTCAACCCCTACATTCGTGCCGAACGAATTTCCTTCTACCACTTTACTATATAAAGGACTTTCGCAAGCAGCCATCATCGACCATGTGTAAACCACATCGGGAACGAGATTGTTGATGGTGAATGTGGGATAGTTAACCGAGACGGTATCTCCACGCAAAGCATTGCCGACACGGAGAAATACAGCCCAACCAAGGTTGTTTACACCTGCAGTCCACGAAAGGGTCGCGGTTTTGGCGGACACATTCACTTCGGCCTTCAAATTGGTAGGCACACCGCATTCAGGTTTGGGAAGCGTGGTGAATTCCTTAACCTCCGACCAGTCGCTGGTGTCGCGGGGACAAAGGGCACGCACCTTGATAAAGTAGGGTATTCCTCCGCAGTCGACAAGACCTTTTAGTGCAACTGTATCCCTTTGGGTTTCGTAGCGGTAGTATCCCTCACAATAATCTTGGTTCTGCGGTTCTATAAGGATTTGNCGCGTCTGTTCCGATTTGGTGATGACGGTAATCCCTTGCCAGGTTTCGGAACCTGCCACCAATTCCAAGGTGGGCACTTCGCATTCTATTTCGGTCTGGAAAGTGCGGGTGACGCTCGGTTCGCTTTGTTTGGTGCGGTCGGCGTCGCAATACACCACGATATAGTATCGGTAGGGCGTGCCCGGAAGCAGATTGTTGAATGTGTAGGAGGTTTCGTGCGTATAGACGGTATCCCATTTATCGGTGTTGCGGTTGTTGTAGAAAATACCGTATTCCACACCTTCGCCCGTCCACGAAATATCTATCGAATGCTTACCCAGATTCGACTGAAAGAGATCTGTGGCCGCATTGCAATTCAAGTCCGTCCATTCAACACGGAGCGAATCGATAACGAGAACATTGTCCTCGGTCTGCAGATTGGTGTAGATGGCCCAATATTGGTAGGAAGTTTTCACATCAAAATCTATGTTGAACATTTTACCCTGCGGAGTCACTTCGCTCAAATCTACCTGAAGTTTCGTGTTCGAACGGGTGAACGTGCTGTCGGTGGAGAACAACACCAACAAGGTGTCGTTTTGACCGAAAGTGGCCTGCTGGTTGCCGGCGCCCCAAGCCGAAAGCTCGAGCGAAAGACGAGCCTTGCCGCGCGACATACCCGAAGAGAGAACAGGCAGGTTGAACCAAAGGGGATTGGTCAGATCGGTGTTTACCTCCAAACCTGCATAGTAATCGGAACCTTTCTGCATGGGAGCCCATACGGCCTTAGGCGCACTGGTGAGCGAAGCGGCACCGTTAACGGGCAACGTTCCGGTCTTAAAGGTTACGTCTTCGGACACGGTTTCCACGTTGAATTCGTAGGGAATTCCGTGAAGCGTGTTGAAAGTAATCTCCTCATAGTCGGAGGTATCGCCCTCGCTACATACCGCCGCCACCTGCAAGGTATAGGTGGTATAAGATTGCAGTCCCGTAAGCGTGTAGTCGCGGTTCATCGAACTCCGGCTCGTCCATTCCTCGTTTGGCAACGTTCTGAAACGGAGATAATAGGATCCGGCACGGGGGATGTTGTTTTCGTCATCCCAGCTCAAAGTAACACGGTCGTTCATAACCTGCGAAACTTCGTTGACCGCCGATACGGCCTGACAGATACTCCCCACCGTTATATTGCGGATGGCAGCGATGGCATAGCCGCTACCTTCTGTCGCCGCCACTGTGGATACAGCCACGTAACGCAAATTGAAGTCTTCCGATATAAAGAAGGGTTTTGTGGTGATGTTCTTTTCCCCTTTCGCCTTGACAACGGTATACAAATTTGTCCAAGAAGTTTGGCTAACACCTTTATATTGAATATAAACAGTGTCGCCTTCGCGCATCTCCTTGTTGACGGGACCCAAATCGCCGGGCGTGTAAAAATAGAAATTCGTGGAGACGGAAACCATGCTTCCTCCTTCTATCAAAGGCGAAATGGCTTCGGCATGGACATTATACGTAGCATTTTCTGTTACTACCGGATAGAGCATAACCCCCATAATCCTTCCTTTTCCTTCGAATTCATTCTTGGAAACCATGAAAGCACGCTGTCCTTTGGCAGACAACGTCCAACCGGCGGGCGCCGGACCACTCTCAAAGACCGCAGTCGCCGAATCGAAAGAAAGGAAAGCGGGAATACTATAGCGGGTAGACGCTCCGCACGTGCGACTTTCCAACGAGAATTTAGTCTGCGCGTTATCGGTGCTCCAAACGTAATAGTAATAGTCGGAGTTGGGTTGGACATTCGTCACTGCGTATTGGGCATCGCTGCCTACAGCCAAGATTTCCAGCTCATAGCTTTCATCAAGCTCTGCGGAGCGATAGTAGAATTTCAGTTTATCGCCCGCCTTATAACCTCCATCTTTGGCGGAAAGGACTGTTTTGGCGGAAGGATTTATCTGACGGCGCGATACCGCCAAAATATATTTGTCGGCATTCCCTTTGTCGATATTGAGGGTGAAACCCTTGTCGGTCATCGAAGCGGCATCCACCGAAACGGAATTGACCGGAGCGAGAGTCGTGGAGATGGCACGCACCGGAATATTGGTGGTGTTGTATTTGGGGCCATTCGAACAATCGGTATAGTAGGGGAATGCGTGGAGATAGTAGGTGGTGGCCGATTGAAGATTCTCTATCTTATAATCATTATTGTAGAACCATATCTTGCCAGCTACATAATCACCTTTCAGAACCTTGACACTGGAACCGATGGTGCTTCCTGTGGCGTATGTCGTTCCGTCTTTCGGAAGGTCCTCACCGGTAAGCGAAGATTTCGAAGAAAGGATGAACAGACAAGCCCCCGCTTCACACGTCATCTTATTCTGGCCAAGCTCGATATAGTCCTTGCCCGCTACATAGTCCCACCCTATGCTCGGATTTTGCACCGCCTCGCAGGATTTTGGGGGATGCATACGGTAGGTATTTTCGGGATAGGCTGTGTTGCTAACCGTTATTGAGGGAATCGTAGTCGTGGCCACCTTTCCTTCCATGTCGCTCAAAAAACAACCCGTAAGAGACCTAACCGGGGTTTCCGCAAACAAACCATAGCTGAATTTATAGGATTTCCCCAAATTCATATCCACAGGGATGAAAGATACATCTCCGTCTTTGGTGAAGGCATATTGAAAACTAACGACAATGTCGTTAACCACTTTCAGATTATTGTAGGCGATAAACAGGGTGTCGTTCTCGATTTCGTATTGCACCTTGGTGTTTTCCGTTGCAAGAACCTGAACACGGGTACCCTTGGAGTCATAGAGATAGGTGAGGATAAATTTCTCTACGGCTCCCTTAATCGTGTACACCGTATAGGGATTATAGGTGGGACGCAGTTCGTCGGTCTCGCCGAAATAGACGAGTCCGCCGCCTGTAAGACCAAAGTATTTCATTTTCTTGTCGCCGAAATAGAAGCCGTCGCCGGGAAGGGCTTCGTTGCCTATTCTGACGGCGGGCTTGGAAGCGGTATACGACACTGGGGCCAACACTTCAGTGCTACCGTTAGGTTTAATCCAAAGATAGGAGATGGTGTCATCGACACTGTTGTTTTCGAATGTAACCTCTTTGGCGCTCGCCGAAAAGACGTGAGCCCGTATGGGCAAGAGTTCGCACTCGTAACTTGTTACCGGAGCTTGAGCGAAAACCCTTCCGCTCAAAGACGGTGCTGCAAGCAAAGACAGCAAAAAAATAATCCATTTGTTTTTCATAAGCTTGGATTTTATATAGCCTTTCCCTTATTATTTTTCGGAAAAGGACACTTGTTTGTTTTTAGCAAAGGACCTCAAATTTATAAAAATAAAGTGAAAGAACAAAAAAAAATTATCTTTGTAGGTTTAACCACACTTTGAAAAGTATGAAAAAACACATGCTTTTTTGGGCCTTAGGCCTTGCCTTTGCTATGCCCCACGAGGCAAACGCCCAGAAACAACCCTACAATATCATTGTGGTGGAAGATTTTATGGGAACATGGTGCAACGACTGTCCGAAGGTAACCGACACCCTTGCCGTGCTGGAGAAAGAATACCCGCAATTGGAAGTGATTACCTATCACCTTTCCGAATCAAATCCTGCGGTGCAGTTTCTCTACCACACGGACACGTGGGCGCGCAGCTGCTACTACGACACCGTCCGTTCGCTTCCCGCCGCCTTTGTCAACGGCAATACCGCTCTGAACACCTCGCTCCTCGTACACTCACAGTTGCGCAAAGCCGTAGAGGATGTGCTCCATGCGCAGACCCCCTATGCCATGACCTTGGAAGCCAAACATTTTCCTTTGCGCGAAACCTACCGCGACAGTTTTGAAATCAAGGTGAAGGTGGAGCGCACCGCACCCGACACCACCCGTCAGCTCCGCCTGCAACTCGCCTTTACGCAAAGTCATTTCCCTTACAAATGGAAAAATCAGACCGAAGTGAACCACGCCAACAGTTTCATGTATCCCGATGGAAACGGCACGGCGGTAACGCTCGACAACAATGGCAGGGCTGAATTGAATTTCGCCTTTTCGGTGTCGCGCAGAAACACAAAATGGCCGGCAAGCAACGGGCATTTGGTGGCGTTACTGCAAGATACCCGTGTGGTGCGCTACGATACGGTGGCGATAGGAAAAGTGCGGGCCAGGAAAGACAATACGATTTTGCAGGCCGCCCGTGTCGATTTCAGTACGGGCGCGTTTTCGTACGACACGGCCTCCCTCAAAACCCCCGACTTTTGGGGACAGCCTCTGGAACTGGACGGAAGGGGCACTGTGCGTTTCCACGACAATACTTTCGGTGAAGTTTCTTCGTGGAACTGGCATTTCGAGGGCGGTTCTCCCGAAACGGATACCGTGCGCGACCCCGTGGTCTACTACGCCGAGCCGGGATTCTACGAAGTTACCCTCACCACGGTGTCGGAAGACACAACGCGCAGCTATACCCGCGAGGAACTCGTGCGGGTGCTCGATACCAGACCGCGCATCGGCATCACGCCCAATCCCGCCCGTCCCAATCAACGTGTAAAGATAGAAGTGCTCTCGTTGGCAGACAGTTGCGAATGGAGCCTATTGGGTTCCTCCACGGCTTTCAGTTCGGAAAAGTCGGTGGAAACCACCTATCCTCGCGAGGGAAATTTCAACATAAAACTCGAAACCTTCTATAAAAGCCCTCTTTCGGGAGTGTTGTACAAGCACGATACTACGGCCGTCGGCGCGATGGTGATTTCCACGCACGCCAACAACGAAACGGCTTCGGACAATTCCGTGCGCATGGTGAAGAACGGGTATCATTTTGAAGTGAAGACCGACCGCGCCATCGATTATGTGGAGGTGTACGCTTCCTCGGGACACCGTGTGCTTTCCACGCGCCAAAGGAATTTCAGCCTGGCCGACCAAGCTGCGGGCGTGTATATCGTATCGGTGAAACCTGTTGATGGTATGCCTCTTGTATTTAAAGTGTTACGATAATTTCAAAAAAACATATCACGATGAAGAAAACAGTTTTTCTCTCGGTTTTTCTTGCCGCCTTTTTCTTGTCTCCGACAAGTTTCGGCCAAGTTTATTTTCACGATGACTTCCAGAACGCCTCGCTCGACAACCGGGCCACGGCCGATATGGAGGATTCGTGGACGCTCTACAACGACGATTATCAACCCGTGGACAATCTGTCCTTTTTGAACAAAGCTTGGAAGATTTACGGGGATGCCGCCGGCGATCGCTTCGCCGCTTCGCCCTCCTATTTCAAGGGTTCTTCAAAAACGGCCGACCGTTGGCTGGTGACGCCCGCCATTACGCTGAACGAGGCNCAGAACCCTGTTTTGGTGTTCCGTGTCAAGTCTTTGGACAACAAGAACCGCGACAACATGACGGTGAAGATTTCGACCACCGACAATCAGAAAGCTTCGTTTTCGAAGACGTTGCAGGCCGTGAGCCGGGCAAAGACCGATTGGAGTTATTATACCGTGGATTTGAGTGAATACAAGGGGCAGGAGATTTTCTTGGCTTTCGTTCAGAATTCCAAAGACTGCTATGCCATAGGGCTCGACGACGTGTTTGTATATGAAAAGAGCGCCAATCAAGTGTTTATAAATGGTGTGTCCGCTCCCGTGGCCGTTATCGCCAAGTCTTTTCCCTATGCACTTTCCGTGAAAGCGGCCGTGTATAACGCGGGCACCGCCAACGTTTCTTCCTGCACGCTCTCCTACAGCATCGACGGAGGGGAGACAAAGAGCATCACCGCCTCCACAAACATAGCACCCGGTGCCGCGCACGAACTTTCGTTCGAAATTCCCGTAGACGCGCAAGGGTATCACACCGTGAACCTTTCTATGGCAGACGCCCCCTCCACGCAAATTTCCTCGTTTGTGGCCCTGCACACCGCCCTGCCCCAACAATGCCTGATGTGGGAATCTTTCTCGAGCGGCATGTGTTCGAACTGTGCACCGTGGAACAAAGCGCTTCATCCTGTTTATGTGAACCTCAAGACCAATGCGCCCGACAATTCCGGAAATTTCGTGATGGCCAAATATCAGGTGGACATTCCCTCGTCCGGCGACCCTATGGTGACTCCCGAAACCAACTATATAGACGGACGTGCCAAATACTACAATATAACCGCCGCCCCTGCGTTCTTCATGAACGGAAAGAGATACCAATTCCAAAGCTACGATTCTAAAGACGAGGAGGTGCTGCGCGGCTTCTACAAAAAAGAGTTGCAAGACTCTATCGCCGTTTTCCGCACCCGTACATCGAACCTCAAACTCGATGGCCGTATGACGCGCGACAGCAATGCTTTCTACTTGGAAACCTCCATCGTTACCTGNTTCCCCGACCCCGACGACTACGAACTTGTGGTGGTGTTGCTCGAAGACTCCATCCATCAGATGCAACAACAGATGAACGGCGAACAGGACTTTTTCTCGATTGTGCGGAAAGTGCTTACCCCTACTTCGGGTTTGGCCGTAACACCCGCCCAAGTAGGCGANAGCGTGAAAAAATCGTTCTCCTACGTGTTCGAAGGCAACAATCCGCGCGTCTTTAACGGTTTTGCCGGAGTGAACGCCGTGGCCTATCTGCAGAACGCACGCACGCGTCAGATTATACAGGCNCTGTATATGGAAGCCGGCTANCCCACCACCAACGACAGCACGGCGCACGAACCTGCCGCACCGGCGCTTTCCAACCGGATTGANAAAACGGCCAATGTACACTTCGACCTCTACCCCAACCCTGCGAGCGACAAGGTGAACCTGCGTTGGGAGAGCGAAAAGAACCAATCTTTGGACGTGCGGGTGTTCAATCTTGCGGGAACGCAGATGCACGCTTTNAAATGGAACGTGAACCAAGGCGTGAACCAAACCGAAATCAACACATCGGCTTGGCAGGCGGGCACCTATCTGGTGGGCGTTTACGGTATGGACGGAATTATGGTGAAGAAACTCATTCTTCGATAGTAATATATACATTATGAGAAAGTTGTTTTTTGGANTTTTTTGTCTGGCGNGAGGTTTGGCCCTGGCGGCCACCTCGATGACGGCTTCCGCAACGGCGGCCGAACCCACCGATGCAACGATACAGACATCGCAAGACACCTATCAACCGGGTGCGTTCTACGTGCGCATGAAAAGCGCCAACGCCCCCAAACTCAAGAGCGGCGAAAGGAAAGTGTCGGTGAACCGGCTCGCGCCTCTGGCTTCGCTGCGCGAGAGATACAGTGTGCACGAAACCATGCAGAGCATGCGCGTGTTCGACAATGCCGAACTGGCGCGCACGTTTCTGGTGGAATTCGATGATATTGAGAAAACCGANGAATTATTGGCGAAACTTGCCGCGATGCCCGAAGTGGAAATGGTGGAAAGAGTGCCTATGTATTTTATCACGGGNNGTATGTCGGAAATTGCTGCCGAAGAACCCGTTGATGAACCTGCCGAAGATTCCGACGCAACGGTGAACGACCCTTTCTACGGGGTTAAGAACGGCACCAATTTCAGCTGGCATCTGGATTTGCTTCATGCCGAAGACGCATGGAAAATGCAACATGGCGACTCTAATATCGTGGTGGCCGTGGTGGACAACGCCGTATGGGGAGCCCANCCCGATTTGCAGATTCCCTCCACGCGCCANTATAANGTACGCGACGGCAAAGCAGGAAATTCGGCACCTCCCGTTTCGGTTTCGCAAAGCACNCAATGCAGTAATACAAGTTCGTGCGAAGTATACAATTGGTCGCANGGCACCCACTGCGCGGGGGCTATCGGCGCCATCAACAACAACGGCGTGGGTATAGCGTCCATAGGTTCGGGCGTGAGCGTGATGGGGGTTTCCTGCCCCAGTTCCCTTTCCGGCCTCGCANGTAGCCTTGCCGTGCAGAACGGATTTGCGGGCATCACCTACGCCGCCGAACACGGAGCGCGCGTCATCAGCACCTCGTGGGGCGGTTACAATATCTCGAATACCGAAAGAGCCATCATACAAGCCTGCATCGACAAAGGCATCGTGATGGTTTCGGCTGCGGGCAACGACAGAACCAACAATCCTTTTTATCCGGCCAACCTGCCGGGCGTGATTTCGATTGCGAGCGTCAATTCCGACAAGACCGTTTCTTCGTTTTCCAACTACGGTNCTTGGGTGATGCTGGCTTCTCCGGGCGGTTTTGTATCGACAGCCGGAAATGAAGGCAATGTATGTATCTTCAGCACTACCTACTGCCAATCGCAACGCTACCGCCTCCAAGGNGTGAGCANCACGACAGGCGAATACTACGACGGCATGTTCGGCACCTCGATGGCCACTCCCGTGGCAAGCGGTCTGTGCGGATTGCTGCTNTCNGCCGANTCCTCGCTCACCCCCTACCTCCTGCGCGAAATCCTCATGGCGAGCGCGCAGACCATCGAAGGCAACACCAAACCCATACAACCCGGTTCGGGTATCATCGATGCTTCGGCCGCGCTCCAATTAGTGAAGAACCGCAAGCCCATGCCCCGCAACATAACCGCGACCCGCGAAGAGAACTCGCGCACCGTATCGCTTGCCTGGCAAGCGCCTGAAGAGGGCAATGTGAAGAACTATCGGATTTATGTGAACGGAACGATGCGCGAAGAGGTGGAAGGCACCTCGTGGAGCGAAGACGTTTCCAAGACCTCCAACCTCTACCACTATGGNGTGGCGGCGGTGTTCGAAGACGGCAGCGTGTCGCTGAGGNCTTGCACCGACGTGTATGTGCCCGANCTGGGACAAGTGAACATCACCATCCGTCCCGAAGGATGCGGNACCGTGNTTCCNGGNAGCGGNTTCTATGTNAGGAAAGACACNCTGCATCTGGTGGCNACGCCNGTAAANGGNTGNANNTTTACACGNTGGATGGAAAACGNNAAACGTATCNGNTCNGATTCNCTGCTCNNCTATGTGGTAGGTTTCGACAGCGTGACCATCGAAGCCGTGTTTAGCGGAACCCCGGACGTNGCGGTGGAAGAATCCGCACCGGCAGGCTCGCTCAGGGTATACCCGAATCCTACGCGCGAAACCTTGTTTGTGGAAAGCACCGATGNTATTTTCCGCGCCGAAGTGTATTCGCTGGGAGGCATACGGCTTTTGGAACGCGATTTTCCGCAANCGGGGGCCCTGCAGGTGGAACTGAACGTGAGCCGCTTTGCCGAAGGGCTGTATCTGCTCAAAGTGTTCGGCAAGAACGGTGTTTCGACAGAGAAGTTTTTGATAAAGAAATAGTGCGTCTGTTGCGATGAAACCCAACGGCTTCGAATACCTCTTGCAGCGAATGGACGTTCGGTCGTCGGTGGGGCGGGAGCGGCTTTTTCAACAAAAGGCCTTCCGCCCCGACCAAGAGGCGGCGTTGTATGAGGAATTGGAGCGGGTGGAACGCGTAAAGCGCTATCTGCAGGAGGGCGACGCGGGCGCGGTGGTTTCGAAACTGCGTCTGAAGTTCTCGCAGGTGTGGGATATCCGGAACACTTTTTCCATGGTGGAAAAAGGTGTGGTGGACGATGTGCAGTTGTTTGAGATAAAGCGTTTCGCTTTCTTGGTACGCGAGATTTCGGCCTTATGCGAGGGCTTTCCCGACTTGAGCGGTGTGATAGCTCTGCTCGACCCTCGCAGGGAAAACCTGCCCACGTTTCATATCTACAGCGAATATTNGCCTCTTTTGGCAGAAAAACGCAAAGCGTTGGCCGCTTTGGCGGAGGACGCGGATACATCGGTCTTGCAGAGCGAGTGCGAGGAGTTGGAAGAGGAGGTGCGGGCGAAGCTTTGTTTGGATTTGAGGCCGTTTATAGGCGATTTGCGCGCGGCCATGGAAAAGGTGGCGTATGTNGACGTNTTGACGGCGAAAGCCGCCTTGGCGGTGNCCTACGGGCTGGAAATGCCTTTGCGGATGGAGGCGGATTGTGGGGCNACTATGGTTTTCGAGGGGCTTTTCAACCCTATGGTGAAGGAGATTTTGGAGAAGGAGGGACATCGCTATCAGGCGGTGGACATTCGGTTGAACGAGGAAGTGTGCCTGCTCACGGGAGCCAATATGAGCGGCAAGACCGTGCTTCTCAAAACCTTGGCCTNGGCGCAGACCCTGTTTCGGNNNGGCTTNNNGGTGCCTGCCCGCACGGCGCGGATGCGTCTTTTCGACGGTGTGGAAATTGTGGTGAGCGACGGACAGGACGAACAGCGCGGGCTTTCGTCTTTCGGGGCGGAAATCATGCGGTTGAACGGTATTTTGGACAGACTCAAGGCGGGAGAAAACCTCCTGCTGCTGATAGATGAACCGGCNCGCACCACCAATCCCGCAGAGGGAAAGGCGTTGGTGCGCGCGCTTTTGGAAAGGCTGNAGCAATTTTCCTGCACGGCCCTTTTAAGCACCCACTATGGTCTGGAGGCCGATGTGCGGCGGNTGCGGGTGCATGGTTTCCGCGAAGAGTGGGCCCCCGAAGGGGAATTCGGTCTCACGCGCATACAATCGTGCATGGACTATGCCGTGGAGGAGGAGAANNCCGGCGAACAGCCGCCCGCCGAAGCACTGCGGATTGCCGCGTTATTGGGCTTCGACGGGGATGTGCTGAGGCGGGCGGAAGAAATTTTTTGCAATAAATAGAAAATTTGTACACAAGATAGAAATTAATTATATTAATATGCAAAGCAAGTTAGGATTAGATTTCGGGAAAGTGGCGCAGGCCCGTGGGGCGGCGGCCAACATCGCCCGTCAGGTGCAGGACTTTGTGGACGGCTACACCACCGTTGCCACCGAACGCACCCTTGTCCGNCTNTTGGGCGTGGACGGANTNACNCCCGACGAAGTGCCCTACCCCAACGTGGTGGTGGACGCCCTCAAGGATGCCAATCTCTTGGGCGAAGGCGTGATTTTTGTGCTGGGCAACGCCGTGGTGGAAACCGGCAAGACCCCGCAGCAAATAGCCGAAGACATTGCTTCGGGCAAGATTGACGTTTCCAAAATTGCCGTGGCACCCGAAGAAAAACGGGCGGCGGCACTGCGCCCCTATATCGANGCNTCCATGAAGCGCATCCGCGACCGCAGGGCCCGCAGGGAAGAATACCTGCGCACCATAGGCGAAGGCCCCAAACCCTATCTGTATGTGATTGTAGCCACCGGCAATATCTACGAAGACGTAACCCANGCGCAGGCCGCCGCCCGTCAGGGCGCGGACATCATCGCCGTGATACGCACCACCGGACAAAGCTTGCTCGACTACGTGCCCTACGGCGCCACCACCGAAGGTTTCGGCGGCACCATGGCCACGCAGGAGAACTTCCGCATCATGCGCAAGGCCTTGGACGAAGTGGGCGAGGAAGTGGGACGCTATATCCGCCTGTGCAACTACTGCTCGGGNNTGTGTATGCCCGAAATCGCCGTCATGGGTGCCCTGGAAGGNCTCGACGTGATGCTCAACGACGCGCTCTACGGCATTCTTTTCCGCGACATCAACATGCAACGCACCTTGATAGACCAATATTTCTCGCGCGTCATCAACGGCTTTGCAGGCGTCATCATCAACACCGGAGAAGACAACTACCTCACCACCGCCGATGCCGTGGCCGAGGCGCACACCGTGCTGGCCTCCGACTTCATCAACGAACAGCTGGCCAAAATCGCCGGCCTGCCCGAAGAACAGATGGGCCTGGGTCACGCTTTCGAAATGGACCCCAAACTGGAGAACGGATTCCTCATGGAACTGGCGCAGGCACAGATGCTTCGCGAAATCTTCCCCAACGCGCCCCTCAAATACATGCCTCCCACCAAATTCATGACGGGCAACATCTTTAGGGGACACCTGCAAGATGCTTTGTTCAACATGATTGGCATCTGGACACATCAGGGTCTGCAACTGTTGGGTATGCCCACCGAGGCCATTCACACGCCTTTCATGAGCGACCGCTACCTTTCCATCGAAAACGCCCGCTATATCTTCAACAACATGAAGAGCATAGGCGAGGAAATGGAATTCANGGAAGGCGGCATCATCCGCAAACGCGCGGCCGAAGTGCTCGACAAAGCCACTTCCCTCTTGCAACAAATGGAAAAGGAAGGCCTTTTCGCGGCCCTCGAGAAAGGTATCTTTGCCGATATCAAACGTCCCAAGAACGGCGGCAAGGGNCTGCAGGGCGTGGCCGAAAAACGCGAGAATTATCAAAATCCCTTTATTGAATTAATGAAGAAAGGAGAATAACATGAGCGGCGGATTATATTCAACTTCTCACGAAGAAATCGACAAGACTTACGACCCCAAGAAAATCAAGCCCTACGGCGACACCATGAACGACGGCAAGACGCAGTTGAGNTTCACGCTCCCCGTGCCTGCCGGCGACGAAGCGGTGGAAGCCGCCAAACAGTTGTTGCGCAAGATGGGTTTCGAGAACCCGCAGATTGTTTACTACAACGAGCTCACCGAAGGCTTCACGTTCTTCAACGCCTACGGTTCCTGCACGCACACAGTGGATTATACCTCCATTCACGTTCCCAAGGTGGAATCTACCGTTATGAGCATGGAGGAAACCGATGCCTATATCCGCGAACACATAGGCCGCAAGATTGTGGTGGTGGGTGCCAGCACCGGCACCGATGCCCATACCGTGGGTATCGACGCCATCATGAACATGAAAGGTTTTGCAGGCCACTACGGTCTGGAACGCTATGAGATGATAGAGGCCTATAACTTGGGCAGCCAGGTGCTGAACGAGGACCTTATCGCCAAGGCNCTGGAACTGCATGCGGACGCGATTTTGGTGTCTCAGACGGTGACGCAGAAAGACATCCANATTCAGAACATGACCGAGATGATTGAAATGCTCGAGGCCGAACATCTGCGCGAAAAGATGGTGGTTTGCTGCGGCGGCCCGCGCATCACCTACGAATTGGGCAAGGAATTGGGCTTTGACGCGGGTTTCGGCATGAATGCCTACGCCGACGANGTAGCCTCCTATCTCGCGCAGGAGATAGCGNCAAGAATGGAAAACAAGAACCGATAAAAACTTTTGACCATGGATAAGGAACAGATCAGACAAATCATTGCCCAACGTGTGGCAAAGGAATTGAAGAACGGCGACGTGGTGAACCTCGGNATCGGTNTGCCCACTTTGGTTCCCAACTACCTGCCCGAGGGCGTAAAGGTAATCCTGCAGTCCGAAAACGGCTTGCTCGGCATGGGACCCACCCCCGAAGCCGGCAAGGAAGACCCCGAATTCATCAACGCCGGCGGCGGCGCCACTTCGCCCGCCACGGGAGCCTGCACGTTCAGCAGCGCCACTTCTTTCGCCATTATCCGTGGCGGACATGTGGATGCCACGGTGTTGGGCGCCATGCAGGTGGATGAACAGGGCGACTTGGCCAACTGGATGATTCCCGGCAAGCTCACTCCCGGCATGGGGGGCGCCATGGACCTTCTCACGGGTGCCAAATTGGTGATTTTGGCTATGGAACATACNGCCAAGGGGAAACCCAAAATTTTGAAGAAGTGCACCTTGCCGCTCACGGCCAAGGGGCGTGTAAACCTCATCGTTACCGAAATGGGTGTGATGCGCGTTACCCCCAAGGGCATCGAGTTGATTGAAATCAACCCCGAATTCAAGGTGGAAGATGTACAGGCGGCCACCGAAGCGCAGCTTATCGTTTCGCCCGACCTCAAGCCGATGTGCTAACAAGACCACCGGCTTTTCTACAAGCGGGGCGGCATAATTGCCGCCCCGCTTTTTTTGTCTCGATAAAAACAAAACCCCGACCGGTTGCCCGATCGGGGTTTGCCGTTGTCTAAAAGACAACTATCTTAACCAAACAAGTGTTTCTTTAGTTTATCGTACAATCACGCGCTTAACGGTTGCACGGCCTTCGCCCATGATGCGCACGAAGTAGATGCCGCTGTGGTCGAGGCTCAGCGTGCTCTTGCCAGCCGCCGCGTTGAAGCTGCGTACCAACACGCCGTTGGAGGCGAACACCTCTACCGTGGCCGCTACCGGCAATTCGATGTGGAACACGCCCGTGCTCGGGTTCGGGTATACGCTCACTCCCGTCAGTTCCNTGCCTTCGTTGGCCGTTCCTTCTCCCTTAATCGTGTAGGCCGCTACGGCTACGGGGGAAGTCTCCAGGCCTTCCTTCACCGCAATGGCGCGGATGGTCATGGTCGAATCGATAGCGATGGCCGCCGTGTATTCGAGGCTGTTCGCCGTCACCGTGTCGGCGTTGATGGAGTAGTAGATCTTGGCTTCCGCCGTGTCGCAGCTGAGAACAACCGTGGTGCCCTTTTCCACTTCGCCCGCCGCAACGCTGAATTTCGGCATGGGAAGGGTGTCTTTTTCCACTACCACGGGGCCTTCACCCTTAA
>JAAVBQ010000006.1 GCA_014803485.1 bacterium
GATGTGTTGAATATAAAAACCGCACAAGTCAGTCCTAACAATGGGAGCCAGTTCTTGAATGACATTTTGGTGTCCATAAATCAATGCTTCGGTAAATTCTTATGAGTATATTATGGTTATTTGGGTTCACCACAAACTTAATAATAACCATGAGTAAAAGTAGTAATTTCTTCGGACAGCCGACGCAACGGGACGGAAGAAATCCAACTCCTACCTTTCATGAAGTTGGACTCACTAATTTATGGTTTAGCGGACAGTAATAATAAAGGAGGAACTCGCCCGCAAATACCTTCTGCACGAAGGGAAATAGATCAGTACCCCAATATCTTGAGCATCGACTTGTAGCTCTGTTCCTTGGCGAAAAGTTTGGTGGTGTATCCGCCGTCGGCGTCCTTGTCGATGATGATGTGCTTGGGAGCGGGAATCAGGCAGTGCTGGATGCCGCCGTAGCCGCCCAACGACTCCTGATAGGCACCTGTGTGAAAGAAACCTATATACATGGGCTCGCCGTCGGTAAGCTTGGGCATGAACACGGCGTTGGAATGCGCCTCGGTATTGTAGTAGTCCTGGCTGTCGCAGGTGAGGCCGCCGAGGAACACCCGTTGATATTCGTTGTCCCATTTGTTGATGGGCAGGAGGATGTAACGCTGGTTGATACCCCACGTATCGGGCAAGGTAGTGATGAAGGAACTGTCTATCATATACCAGCTTTCGCGGTCGTTCTGCTTCTTTTCGTTCACCACCGAATAGAGCGCCGCGCCGCTTTCGCCCACGGTAAACGACCCGAATTCGGTGAATATATCGGGATCGGGNACNCCCTGTTGCCCACAGATATTCTTAATCTGCGCCACNATTTCTTCGGCCATGTATTCGAAATCGTAGTCGAAATCCAAACGGTTCTTGATGGGNAATCCNCCNCCGATATTGATGGCATGGAGNGACGGGCAAATCTTCTTCAACTCGCAATAGAGGTTCACGCTCCGCGCCAGTTCATTCCAATAATANGAANNNTCCTTGATACCNGTATTGATGAAGAAATGCAGCATCTTCAGGCTGAATTTCTTGTTNTTGGCGATTTTCTGCTTGTAGAAATCCACAATTTCNTCGCAACGGATGCCCAAGCGCGAGGTNTAGAAATCGAAACGGGGTTCTTCTTCGGAAGCGATGCGGATACCCAGCTGACAAGACTTGGAGATGCACTTGTCCAAGTAGTCGAACTCGTCTTTGTTGTCCANCACGGGCGTGGTCTTGGAAAAGCCCTGGTTCACCAGTTCGGCGATATTCTCCATATATTGAGGGCGCTTGAAACCGTTGCAGATAATGTAACGGTCTTTGTTCAACAGACCTTGNGCAAACAGCTCAAAAACAAGGTTGATGTCGAAGGCCGAGGAGGTTTCTATATGCACATCGTTCTTCAACACTTCCTCCAACACAAATTCAAAATGCGAACTCTTGGTGCAGTAGCAATAGTTATAGTCGCCCTGATAATCCACCTTCGCCATAGCCACATTGAAGAGCCTCTTTGCCCATTGAATCTGCGAGGATATTTTGGGCAGATAGGTAATTTTGAGCGGCGTTCCATATTGCTTGATGATATCCATCAACGGCACATCGTTAAAATACAATTCACCGTCAACNACCTTGAATTCATCTTTCGGNAACTCAAAGGTCTGATCAATCAAATCGGAATATTTGTTCTTCATTTTTCAAATTTAAGTTAGTCGGATTGAAAAATTTTTATCAAAGTAACTCACTCGGATTTACTTTTTCATTGCAAAGGTAAGTATTTCAAANCTACAAACCCTATAATTCGTTCGGAATTTTTAATTTTGTTTGAACGGGGAGCGGGACGATGCGTGAAAACGCCCTCTCAAACGCCCTACAAATAACAGATTATGAATANCCAAGATATACGCGCACAATTTCCGATTCTCCAAGAGAAGGTACACGGCAAACCTTTGGTCTATTTGGACAATGCCGCCACCACGCAGAAGCCCGAGAGAGTCATTGATTGCATCACCCACTACTATAAGCACCTCAACAGCAACATTCACAGAGGCGTACATTTTTTGAGCCANGAAGCCACCCAGGCCTGGGAAGAGGCTCGCGCCNCCGCCGCCCGTTTCATGGGGGCGGGCGAGAACGANCAGGTGATTCTGACCAAGGGCACCACCGAGGCCATCAACCTTGTGGCGAGCGGCTATGCGCAGGCTTTGTTGAAACCCGGCGACCGTGTGGCGGTGAGTGTGGCCGATCATCATTCCAACTTCGTTACTTGGCAGCAAGCCTGCCTGCGTAGCGGAGCCGAATTCCGCATCATCCCCACCCTCCCCGACGGCTCCTTAGACCTCGATGTTCTCGACAAGGAACTCAAACAAGGGCTTAAATTGCTCTCCATTCCGCATATTTCTAATGTATTGGGCATCGTCAACCCTATTCAGGAAATCATNGCCCGCGCACATCGTGCAGGATGCAGGGTGATGATAGACGGAGCGCAGGGCGTGGCGCATGTNCCTGTGAACGTAGGGGTTCTGGACTGCGACTTTTATGCTTGGTCGGGCCATAAGGCATACGGGCCCACGGGCATAGGCGTGCTTTACGGAAAACGCGAGNTTCTGGAGGCTTTGCCGCCCTATCAGTTCGGAGGGGAGATGATTGCCGACGTGGATTTCCAACAAACTACCTTCGCGGAACTGCCTTTCAAGTTCGAGGCCGGAACACCNCCTATCGCCGAGGCCATCGCCCTGAAGGAATCGNTCGACTTTATCAAAGAAATCGGATTCGATNCCCTGCAGAAACACGAATCGGAGTTGATTGCATANGCCTTCAACCGCCTCAACGAGATAGACGGAATGGAAATCTACGGAGGCTTGGCAAATCGCTCGGGCGTGNTTTCCTTCAATATAAAAGATGTATATCATTATGATGCGGGCGTGATTCTAGACCAGTTGGGCATTGCCGTACGCACGGGACATCACTGCGCCCAACCGCTCATGCGGCACCTGAACATACCCGGCACTTTGCGTTGCAGCTTTGCCTGCTACAATACTTCGGACGAGGTGGACGCGCTGGTGGAAGGTGTCGGAAAGGCCTGTTCGATGTTGCGGTAATTTGCCGGATCATGCTTTCCCTACACGATATAGAATGGATTTTGGCCCCTATGGACGGGGTGACCGACTATCCCTACCGCAATGCATGGGCGGAGGTGTTCGGCCTCGATACGCGCACGCATGCAGGGCATCTGATGCGCAAGGCCGTAGGTCCGTTCGTGAGCCTCGTGCAGGGCGAAAAAATCAAACGCTCGCACATCGCCGACCTCCTGCCGCAAAACAACCTCATGGACGTGGAGCCGCAGGTATTGGGCAACGATGCCGAGGCTTTCNTCGTGATGGCCAAGACCTTGGCCGACCTGGGCCATTCATCCGTAAACTGGAACCTAGGCTGTCCCAAGCCGCAGATAGCCTCNAAACAGAGNGGCAGCGGCCTTTTGCCTCACCCCGACCGCATCGACGCCATTCTGAACCGCGTCGTTCCCNCCTCGCCCCTNCCGCTTTCCGTCAAGATTCGTCTCGGCTACCNCTCTCCCGACGAAGTTTTCAAGGTNATAGAAGTGTTGAACCGCTACCCGCTCGCCTATGTGGCGGTNCANCCGCGNATCGGCACGCAACTCTACGGGGGCGAGGCGGATTGGGACCGATTCGGAGAAGTCCTGCGTCTTCTTTCTGCGCCTTGCATCTACAACGGCGACATCGACAGCATNGAAAAGGCGCNGGCTTTCGTGGCCCGTTTCGGGAAGGAAGAACCTAAAGTGAATCNCGTGATGATAGGGCGCGGCGTTATCGCCGACCCGTTTCTGCCGGGCCGATTGGCGGGCCTTTCCTATTCTTCCTCCGATATGCAGATTCTCTTTGTCCGTTTCGTCCAAACGCTNTGGCGCAACTATCTCGCCTGCGGTCTNCGNCCCCTCTCCGCCCTCCACCGTCAGAAACTCTACTGGAGCCAATTCCGCGGCCCATTCCTGCCGCCCAACGCCTTCAAACACATCAAGACCCTACAAGATCCCGACATTTACGAACGNTTCCTGCAATTTTTTTAATTTCGCACGGAANATCAGCCCTATAAACATTTGCCATGACNAATACGGATTTTAAGCTGAACCTGACCCGCCCGCTCTGTGTCTTTGACTTGGAAACCACGGGCCTCACCATCGGACGCGACCGCATTGTGGAAATCGCCGTCATCAAGGTGATGCCCGACGGCACCGAAAACCGCCTGCACCTCTACATAGACCCCGAAATGGAGATACCCAAGGAAAGTTCGGACATACACGGCCTCACCAACGCCAAACTCAAGGAATTGGGGGCAAGGCCAATGGCCGAATGCGCCGCCGAAATCACAGCCTTTATCGGAAACAGCGACCTGGCGGGCTACAACTCCAATAAATTCGACATTCCCTTCCTTGTGGATGAACTCAACCGGGCGGGCTCCGATTTCGATATGGAGAACCGCTACACGATAGACGTGCAGAACATCTTTCACAAAATGGAAGCGCGCACGCTGGCCGCCGCCTACAAATTCTACGTAGACCCCAACGGTTTCGAGAACCAGCATACGGCCATGTGCGACACCGCCGCCACCTTGGAGGTGCTCCGCGCGCAGATTGTGCACTACGCCGATGTGGAATACACCGACAAGACGGGCAAGGTGAGCAAGCCCGTCACCAACAACGTGGCCGAACTGGCCGCCTTTTCCACCGTCCGCAAAACCGCCGACCTGGCGGGGCGCATCGGCTACGACGAACAGGGCCGCGAGATTTTCAATTTCGGCCAGCACAAGGGCAAGACCCTGCGCGACTTCTTCCGCACCCCCACGGGCCGCAGTTATCTGGACTGGGTCTTGAACGCCGATTTTCCGCAGAACACGAAAGATGTGATGCTGAAGATATTTAACGAAGAGAACGAAAAGCAGATAGAGTTGAAGCCCGTGCAGAAATTGCAGAAGCCCAAGACCCAGGCCGAGAAACTAGACGCGCTGAAAAAGAAATTTTCTCCCGGTTTGTTCGATTGATTCCCCCAAGGCACATCAACTATGGAGCGCAAGGAAATCCTTTTAGGAAAATCGCCTGCGGAATTGCAGCAACTCTGCGCCGAACTCGGTTTTCCCAAATTCACCGCCAAGCAAATCGCCCTTTGGCTATACGGCAAGAAAGTACGCAGCATGGAGGCCATGACCGATCTGTCGGCCAAGAACCGTCTTTTGTTGGCCGAACACGCCCAAATCGGATGCACGGAGCCGCTGTCGGAGCAAAGTTCGCAGGACGGCACACGGAAGTTCCTCTTCGCCACACAGGGCACGGCGAAAAAGTCCGCCCCGAAATCCATCGAATCCGTCTATATTCCCGAAACCGACCGCGCCACCCTCTGCGTGTCGTGTCAATCGGGCTGCAAGATGAACTGCGGTTTCTGCGCCACGGGAAGCCAAGGCTTCAACCATTCCCTGCAAGTGCACGAAATCCTGAACCAATATTACAGCATACCCGAAACGGACACCGTGAAGAACATCGTCTATATGGGCATGGGCGAGCCCTTCGACAATATCGATGCGGTGCTGAAATCGCTGGAGGTGATGACAGCTCCGTGGGGCTTTGCATGGAGTCCGTACCGCATCACCGTCTCAACGGTAGGCATCCTGCCCGGATTGAGGCGTTTTTTGGATGAAAGTTCGTGCCACCTCGCCCTGAGCCTGCACAATCCTTTTTCCGAAGAAAGGGCGCTTCTGATGCCTATGGAGAAAGCCTATCCCGTGGCCGAGGCAATAGACCTGCTGCACCGCTACGATTGGCACGGGCAACGCCGCGTATCTTTCGAATATATCCTGATGAAAGACTATAACGACAGCCCTCTGCACGCCAAAGCCGTGGTGAAATTATTGCAAGGGTTGAATTGCCGGGTAAATCTGATTTCGTATCACGAAGTGCCGGGAAAACCTTTCCGCAAAACCGATTCCGAACACACCGCAAGATTTCAGCAAATCCTGCAGGAAAGCGGCATCATATGCACCCTGCGCAAATCGCGGGGAGAGGACATCATGGCCGCCTGCGGGCTATTGGCAAAGACAAAGGGAAACTAAAGCAGACCCTTCAGATAGTCTTGCGTCTTCTCTTCCGCGTCTATATTGAGTTTCTTGCGGATTTTATAAATGGAGGTCTCCACCGTGCGCACCGAACGGTTGGTGAGTTCCGCCGCTTCCTTGGCGCTCATGCCCATAGCCAGCAAGGCGCAGAGGCGCAATTCGAAGGGTAGCATGGGTTCGTCGGACGCTTTTTCGATGCGGGCCCGGAATTCGGGATTGATCTTGTCGAAACAACCTTTGTATTCGTCCCACGCATTCTTGGCATCCAAAAGGCTCACCGCCTTCATCATCTCCGCAATCTTCTCCTTGCGCGAAGCATCGGTCTTGGCCGTGGAAAGTTTCTTCAATCCCTCGCTCAGCGTAAGCAACAATTCGTGGCTCTTAAGCAACAGCAGGCGTTCGTCGTTGTCGAAAGTCGGCGCTTTCGGGGCGTCCGGTTTTTCCTGCGGAGCGGGCTTTTCCTGCGGAGCGGGCGCGGAATCGCGCATTTCGCCTTGCGAAAAATCCTGCAAAGTCTTGAAGGTGTGCGCGGGCTTTATCGGATCCCAGCTTGTGAGCGGCGATACGGGACGGGCGGGAAGCACCCTGTCTTCGGGGTCGGGCGAAAGGCGCTGCATGTTGAAATCCTGTGCGGGAAGAACTCTCTGCACCGTCGGACGGGGCTGAACGGGGCGAGGTCTCTCCACGGCCCGCTCGAAATCCAAGGGCAGGTCGTCTATGCTGTGCACCGTGGTCGGAACGGGTTGCGGACCGAAGGAACCCTTGCCCGATGCCGAATGTCTCCGTCGCGTGCAGGTTAGCAACAGGATAATGCCCGTCAATATCAACAATACACATACGCCCGCCAAACCGAACCACAAATAATCGTTTTCCATATCGCGTCTCTCTGAATTATTCCATGTCTTCGTTCAAAAGCGCCTCGATTTCTTCGGGCGCAGCCTTGCGCACAGCCAATACCTTGCCCTTGAAATGCAGGGTTTCGCCCGCCAGCGGATGGTTGAAATCGAGCGTTATCTTGCCGTTCTCATTCTTCAACACCAAGGCTTTGTATTCCTTTTCCTCCATATCCACGATAGGCACGATATCGCCTTCTTTCAAAGAAGGTTCCTCGCCCTCCGGCACCTGCGCCAAAAGCTCGCTTTGCGGCACGGTCACAAGTTTTTCATCATCATAGTCCCCATAGGCCTGCTCAGGTTCTATCATCATCTCGAAACTATCCCCCGCCTGCAAGCCTTGCAAATTCTTCTCAATGATTTCAAGCATAAAGTCGTGCCCCATCAACACCTCTTCCGGCTCTTCTTCCGTAATCCTCTCCACCACGTCGCCTTGGGCATTGTCGTAGCGCAACGTATAGGCCAACTTGACCATCGTGTCTTTTCCTATCTTCATATACGTGATTCTATATCGGGCAAAGGTAAGACTTTTTTGTATCTTTAGTTTCTCTGGTACAAAATGAATTACGCATCGGCGAATAAATCTTCGACTGTAAGTTGGGAATGAATATTGTTCATTGAATATGAGTTTTTCACAAGACCGAAACTCGTAATCATTGTTAGCGCAATTCCCTTGCGCGTCTTTGTCAGTTGTCTAAACAAGGCGGCTTTATTACGCAAGTTTTCCATATACTTCTTATCAATTGTGTATGGTCCGTCCGAATACTTTATCTCACAAAGATTTATCATCTTGTCGCTTCGGTCAATCAATAGATCTATCTGCGCTCCGGGATGCTCCTCCGTGGCGGCTGTGCGCCATGAGTATTCGTTCGTAATCACACCGCTTATGCCAAGCGCCTTCTTTATTTGATCGGAGTGCAACAAACATATGCGCTCGAAAGCAAGACCGCTCCAAGTGTGAAATACGGACGACATCTGCATCTTAGACCAATAATTTGCATCCGTATTCCTTTTTCCCTCCATAAACTTGAAATAGAAAAGGGTGAAGTTGTCGACTAATTGATACAGGGCATTCTTTGTCTTAGAGCCGGGAGATTGATAGCGGCGTATAAATCCGCAGTTTTCTAAATCTTCAAGATAGTTCGTGAATTTTCCGCCACTATCAAGTTTTGCCACATAGATGATTTCATCTCGTGTCATGCCTGCTTTCTTTGTCCCAAGAGCCTTAATTATTTCAATATACACCTCCGGTTTTGCAAACAATGAATTATATAGCTCTTGGAACTCATCTTTTAGTTTTGCGTTCCTGCCGAAGAATAGGTTATCAATATTCTGCGATAGACTTTTGCTTTTTTCAAGAAGTGACCAGTAAAAGGGTATTCCACCGAAAATCATATAACTCTCAACTACTTGCTGTCGGTTTAATGGCAAATCCATATCCTTGACATATTCTTCACATTCCTTCAAATTAAAGGGCTGAAGACAGATTTGATTGGTAAGCCTATTGTGCAGACCACCTCGATTATGCAATATTTTCTTTACGATCCATGATGTGGCTGAACCGCATACTATAAGAAGAATATCTTTTCTTGCCGATGCCCACGCATTCCAAAAATTCTCAAATGCAGGAAGAAAACTTGACTGACGACCATCCATCCATGGCAACTCATCTAAAAAAATAACCTTCTTGCCTTTCGGCTTCGAGGCGACAAATTCTCTTAACATAAAAAACGCATCCGTCCAGTTTTTTGGGGCAGACTGAGCCTTATAACCTTGAGCCTTTAACTCCTTGTAGAAATTGTGAAGCTGAATTTTAGTAGATACATTAGGCATCCCTGAATAAGTGAATGCGAATTTGCCGGAGAATACCTGTCGCACAAGAAATGTCTTGCCTACTCGACGGCGGCCGTAGATAGCAATAAATTCTGATCGGTTAGAATGGTATGCCTGCTCTAACAGAGATATTTCTTGTTTTCTCCCTATCATACAATCTCTTATTTGAGTTGCAAAAATAATAAAGAACCACGAAAGTGCCAAATGTGGATAAAAAATCATCGATTTGGCACCTTCGTGGAGTTTCCGCTACTTACATCAGCGTGCCAAATGTGGGTAAAAAACTAGCGATTTGGCACCGCCGTGAATTTTTACCTTACAACAAGTTTGCCAGTGGCAGCGAAGATGTAATGGCAAACTGGTATTCACTGCGCAGACAGGTTATCCCAAAATTTGGCTTTGCTCTCGGCTTATTTGTATCTTTGGAACGTGAAAAGAATCATCACATATAATGTAAACGGTATCCGTGCGGCGGCGGGGAAGGGTTTTGTGGAGTGGTTGGCGCAGAGCGGCGCCGATGTGGTGTGTCTGCAAGAAATCAAGGCGTTGCCCGAGCAGATTCCCGTGATGGAACTGGCGGCGGCAGGCTATCAGACCTATTGTTTTTCGGCGCAGAAAAAAGGATACAGCGGCGTGGCGGTGCTTTCGAAAACCACACCCGACAAGGTGGTGAAAGGCATGGGTATACCTGCCTACGACAACGAGGGGCGCTTTCTGCGGGCCGATTTCGGCGATTTGAGCGTGGTGAGCGTCTATCACCCCTCCGGCACATCGGGCGAGGAACGGCAGGCCTTCAAGATGCAGTGGCTCGACGATTTCACCGCCTATGTGGAGGAATTGCGGCGCGAAAGGCCGTTTTTGGTGTTGGCGGGCGACTACAATATCTGCCACGAGGCGATAGATATCCACGACCCTGTGCGCAACGCCCACAGTTCCGGATTTTTGCCCGAGGAGCGCGACTGGATGAGCCGTTTTTTGGAGAAGGGCTACACCGATGCGTTCCGCAGTCTTCATCCCGGGCTCAAGGACCAATATACGTGGTGGAGTTTCCGTGCCGGTGCGCGGGGCAAAAACTTGGGGTGGCGCATCGACTACCTGATGCTGACCGATAACCTCCGTCCCCACCTCAAAGACGCTTTCATTCTGCCCGACGCCATGCACTCCGACCACTGCCCCACGGGCATAGAACTCGATTTTTAACATCAAAACCGCATAGCTCATGAACAAACTTATCCGCACCGGTTTTCTTTTGGCCACCGTTTGTCTGTTCGCCGCCAACTATGGTTGCGTTTCTTCCAAGAAATACAACGAGCTTCTGGACAAACAGACCCAATGCGAGGCCACGAACCGCGAACTGGAAAAGAGCAATCAGGACTGCAACGCCAACCTCAACGAGAGTACGGCTGCGGGCAAGCGTCTGCAGGGCGAACTGGACAAGGCCTACACGCAGTTGGACACCCTGCGCCGCAACTATCTGCTCACCGCCGCCGACTTGGCCGAATTGCAAGGCGAATATGCCAAGATGAACAAGCAATACAAGAGCACCGTATCGGGCAAGGATGCGCTTGCACAGGAACTGAGTCTGAAGGAATCGGAACTTGCCGACCGCGAGAATGAACTCGCCGACAAGGAGAGGCTCTTGAAGGAACAGGCCGAAACTTTGGCGCGCCTGCAAGGCATCTTGGATGCGCAGAACAATCAGATGCGCGAGCTGAAGGAGAAAATCAGCCAGGCGTTGCTGGGATTTCAAGACAAGGGGCTTACCGTGCAGACCAAGAACGGCAAGGTATATGTGTCGCTGGATGAAAAACTCCTGTTCTCGTCGGGCAGCTGGAACGTGAATCCGCAGGGTCGCGAAGCTATTTACGAGATAGCGAACGTGATGGCCAAGAATCCCGATATTCATCTGATGGTGGAAGGGCATACCGACAATGTTCCCTTGCGGGGCAAGGGCGAGGTGAAGGACAATTGGGATCTGAGCACCAAACGCGCCACTTCCATCGTGCGTCTTCTGTTGGAGAACAAGGAGGTGAATCCGGCCAACATCTCGGCGGCCGGGCGCAGCGAGTATTCGCCGCTCGTGCCCAACGACGATGCCGAGAACCGCGCCAAGAACCGCAGAACCGAAATCATCCTCACGCCCAACCTCGACGCTTTGTTCCAGATTGTGGAGAAACAATAAGGACGGTGGGGCGTTACCCCACCCAAAACACCATCACCAACAGCCCTAAACTCACCTTTAGGGCTGTTTTTGTATAGCGGCGCAGGCCTCGGCACGAGACTGCCGTGGCCAGCCCCAAGCCCACGGCCGACACCCACGAAAGGGGAATGTGCAGCAGGGCGGCGCGCCAGGAGCCTATATAGAGCGCCATGCGGTTCATCACCGTGAGCAGGAAATCCAATCCGTAGACGAGGATGTGCGCGCCGCCCTGCCAGAAACACGCCGTCCCCGCCGTAGCCAGCCCCCACGGCAGGGCCACGCTCACCACCGGAGTCACCAGCAGGTTGGCCAAGAGAAAATAGGTGGGGAAGGTGCCGAAGATATGCAGAATGACGGGGAGCGTGGCCGCCTGCGCCGCACACGAAGACACGGCCATGCCCCATACCCACGCCAAAAGACGGTTGGCGGGCTTCCACAGACGCATGAACAGCGGGGTGAGAAACACCAAGCCCGCCACCGCCGCATAGGATAGCACAAAACCGGTTTCCTGCAACAGAAAGGGATTGCACACCAACAGGAACCAGGCCGAAACCGCCAGCGAGCGTTCGGTGGGGACCTTGCGGCCGAATGCATTGCCCAGCCCCACCCACGAGAACATGCAGGCCGCCCGCGACACCGAGGGCGACATACCCGTCAGCAGGGCATAACCCCACACCAAGAGATTGACGAGTATGAACTTGAGCCATACCTGCCAGCGTCTGCGTCCGAAGAAAGTGAACAGGCTCGATGCCATCACCGCGAACATGCTCAGGTGCATGCCCGACACGGCCAACACATGCACGATGCCCGTATTCCGATAGGCTTCCTGTATGCCGTCCTGCACCTTCACGCCCAACACAAGGGCTTTGGCCACCTCCGTCTCGGCCTTGCCCATGCCCGCCCCGTCGAAGAACGCGCACAGCCTCATCCGTAAATCGGCCGTTTTCTTGCGGATGAAATCCCATGCGCCCACACATTGCCAAGGTTCCGCCCGCCAATCCCCGCTCCGTAGAAAACATTGGCCATATACGCCCCTTCCCGCAAGGAAGCCCGCATAGTCGAACCATTTTCCGTCCGCGCCCGTAAAGCCCTGCACGGGCTTCAACTCGCCCCGCACATAGAGTTTGTCGCCGCAGGCGGGCAGGCGCACACTGTCGGACTGCGGAAAATACACGTGCACCTTGCCTTCGCAGGCCACCCAAAGCGAATCGCGCCAAAGTGCCTCCACCTCGGCCTCGCCCCGATAGGTGCGCGAACGTGCCTGCAAGGGTTCGGTCACCCGCATGCGGTACACGCCCTCCCGCCCTGCGTTGACGTAGTGGCGGGGATTATGGGACGGCATCTCCGCCTCCATGCGCAGGGCCGCCAGCACGAACATGCAAAGACATAGGAAAAGGCCTTTCAGCGGCAGGCGCCGCAAGCGTCTTTCGGAAACGGAAACCTTCCGTATTCCCGACACAACCCACATCGCCAGCAACAGCACAACGGCGGCGCCTGCCGCGCCCCAAAAGGAACGCGGGCTTGCTTTGTACCAAAGCAAGCCCGCGACGTAACTCAAAACAAAACCATAAAGAGAGAAACCCGCGCCAAAGCGGGTGTGGAACCCGCTCAATCGCCCACGCTTCCGGCCGGCAATTCGCTCAGATTCTTGATAGACACTCCCGTGTAGTAGTGCTCAATGGCCTCCTGCACCGAATAGCCCAAATCCATCATCCGCACCACGCCCTCCTGGCTCAAGCCTACGCCGTGGCCATAGCCCCGTCCTTTCAGAATCACGGTACCCCCGCGTTCCTGAACGGAAAAGAAGGTGGAGCGAAGTTTCAAATCGCGCCGAATGTTTTTAAGAGGTATCCCGCCCGCAAAGAACGCCTTGCGCTCGGGTTGCGCAAAGGAAAGCGCACTGTCCCGCATCACGGGATTCTGTATATCGTACCGATAGGTCTTGTGCAAGAAGTTCAGCCATTCCGAACGGGGCATTTCCTTTTCCCAATAGGCGTTTTTTCCGCTCAGCGAGAAAGTGTCGGGAACCGAACGCAGATAACTTACGGGAGCGTTCCACACGTCTTCCGAATTGGCCGTCTGTCCGCCCGAATTCGAGTAGAAGGAAGCCATGATAAGCACATCGCGCGCATCCACAATCACCTCGCCCGCCGTCTGCACGGTGGCGGTGAGGATGAGCGGGGTATTGTTGCGGCTGCGATAGGCCTGGCAATGCACATCGTCGCAGAGGTCGAAACCCTCCTCACTGTGCCGGTGCAGGTTGCAAATGGCATAGGTGCGCGAGATAATCGCCTGCACCTTATAGAAATCGGTCCGGTCGCTGATGCCGCGCACTTCCGACTGCACCACGCCCGCCACATAGTTTTCCAAGTCGACATGGTTGATGAGGAAGAGCGAAGTCTTTTCCACGCTCACATCTAAATGGTCGTCGTAAAAACTCTTCACGGTGTTGTTCTTGGCCATGTTCTGCAAGCCGAAGATGGCTTTCAGGCCCGTGCCCTCCACAATCAGATTGAACGTTTCGGCAAACAGGGTATCCGCACGGAACACCTCTATTTTTCCGTCTTTCACACTCAACACCATATCTTCGCCCGTAGCAAGTTCGAGCAAGCGGTTGCGGTCTCCGTCCAATACCCTGTAACGTCCAAGTTCGGCGGTAAAACGCATCTTGGACGAAGGTTCGGTCGAAAAAATCCGTACCGAAACGTCGGTGGCATATCCCTTGACAAGACAAACCATCAAAAGCACCGTGAGCAAGAAATATCTTTTCATCTTTTCCTTATATCGTTGATTGGGGAAATTATCGAAGCCGCCACACGCGAAGAAGTGCCCCCTTCGCCCATAATAGCCTGTAATTCCGCATATTCACTTGTTAATAACTTTCTGCGATTTTCGTCTTCGCATATCTTGAGCAACTCGTTTTCGAGTTCCTTCTCGTTAAAATCCTTCTGAAGCAATTCGCGCACCACCTCGCGGTCCATAATCAGGTTCACCAACGAAATGAAGCGCACATCCTTGTTCACCACCATTTTGCCGATGCGGTAGGAAATCGGGTTGACGCTGTAACACACCACCTGCGGCAGGGAAAACATNGCCGCTTCGAGCGTGGAGGTGCCCGACTTGATCATACCCGCATGGGCCACCGAGAACAAATCGTAGGTGTGACCGAACACCAGTTCCACCTGCGGATAGTCTTTCAGATAGGAACGGTAGAGTGCTTCGGGCAGATGGGGCGTGCCCGCCACCACATAGCGGTAGTTTTNCAATTTGCCCGNCACACGCAGCATCAGCGGAAAGATACGCTTGATTTCCTGCTTGCGGCTGCCCGGCANAATCACCACCAAGGGGCGGGTGTCGTCGGAATTCCTGTATCGGGCCACAAAAGCTTCGTCGGGGCGGTAGGCGCGGATGGAATCCACCAAGGGATTGCCTTCGAAAAAGGCCTCGGCCTCATAGGCTTCGTAGAAGCGACGCTCGAACGGCAGGAGGGTGAAGATTTTATCGGTGTATTTCTTGAGCTTCTTGATACGCCCCGTGCGCCACGCCCACACCTGCGGGGCTATGTAGTAGACGGTGCGTATGCCGTGACGGTGCGCGAAAGGCGCAATGCGCATATTGAAACCGGGATAATCGACCAGAATCAACACATCCGGCCGATAGTCCAGCAAATCTTTCTTGCAAAGACGGATATTGCGAAGAATGGTGCCCANATGCACCGCCACTTCCACAAAACCCATATAGGCCAAATCGCGGTAGTGCCGCAACAGAAAAGCCCCTTGCGCACGCATCAAATCGCCGCCGAAACCNCTGAATTCGGCCTGCGGGTCTTTTTCGCGCAGACTTTTCATGAGGTTGGAGGCGTGCAGATCGCCCGAAGCTTCGCCGGCTATGATATAGTATTTCATTTCTTCGTCTTTTGGGANGCGTAATACCGGCACCAGGGCGTCAATCCGCATTCCTCGCACTTGGGCTTGCGCGCCACACAAACATAGCGCCCGTGCAGAATGAGCCAATGGTGTGCCTGCGCCACATCCTCAACGGGAATATACCGCATCAANTGCTTCTCGGTTTCCAAGGGCGTCTTGGCATTCCGCGTCAGCCCGATACGTTCCGACACNCGGAACACATGGGTGTCGACGGCCATTTTCGGCTGGTTGTAGAACACCGAAGCCACCACGTTGGCGGTCTTCCGCCCCACCCCNGGCAGTTTCATCAAATCCTCCACCTCGCTCGGCACTTTGCCGCCGAAGTCCTCCACCAACATCTTGGNCATGCCCAAAAGATGCGCCGCCTTGTTGTTGGGATAGGAAATCGACTTGATGTAGGAATAGATTTCTTTCTCGTCCGAACGGCTCATGCTCAGAGGGTCGGGAAAACGCGCAAACAGGGCGGGTGTGGTCATGTTCACCCTCTTGTCGGTGCACTGCGCCGAAAGAATCACCGCCACCAAAAGTTCGTAGGCGTTGCCGAATTGCAATTCGCTCTGTGCGAGGGGACGGTTTTCCCTGAACCAATCCAGCACCTTGTCATACAATTCCTGCGTCTTCATTTTCCTCTTGTATTGCGCTAAAAAGCAGCCGTGAAACCGAAATTCAAGTTGATTACCTGAAAACTNTCCTTNATCTGACGCGNNCNNNTCGGANTACCTNNCNTTCGNCTGNTNCGTNNCNTNNTTNTAGNNGGAANNGTNCNNANCCACATTCTTAAAANGGAAAGGNGCCGTGCCCAGATAATCGCACCGCACATCCAANTGAAAGCCCGGNGCNAGAATGAANTTNANGGCCGCNCCCNCNCCATANCCGAAATTATGCCCTGCCGCCGAGTTGATTTTAAACGTANANTCTTNANNCGNANGTTGCCNCGTCACCGCNCTATAAAANGGCGAAATCAAATGCGCGTAGCCGATATGCGCCCGCAACGANAACACCAGCCAGTCGGTAAGCGAAGCCCTGTAAGTGGCNCCCGCCATAGCCATGAANTCCGTCCATTTNTCCACCTTNTCNNNCTNCCAATTCCAACNNTCGCNGCCGTGATAGTCACTNAANGGNTCATCCACCCGCATCTTGTTGGCATGNCCGTTAAACAACAGCATCACGCCCCAGTTCGGGCTGATATAATAGCCGAACGANAGACCGTAGTCCACGCCTATCCGCGCCCCATGATACGGCAATTTGCCGTCGTTCGCATCCTGCGAATAGCCCGAAAAGGCTTTTTTTCCGAACGCGCCAATAGGAAACGACGGCCCCACATGCACATCGAATTCCGCCCGCTTGAGACCATAGGCTCCCTGCGCCCGAAGCCCGGNCCCGAACATTCCCGATATCCCGAACAGAAACACAAAAGGGAGGAAAAANCGCAACAAGAACCTATCCATCTTAAAAGGCGTAATTTATACCCACTCCGACAGCGAATACCGACAATTTCAATATAAGGTCGTCGCCCGTCTGCGAGGCCGTGGTGAACTGATTGGANCCCCAACCCGCACTCGAGGGCATATAACTGTAATCCACCATAAATTTGGCTATCCACCGTTGCTTGAAACGGTATTCGATTCCCAAACCTCCCGTAAGATAAAAATTGCCGACCGTCGAACTCGCCAAAAGCGNTGTCACTNGCCGTACCGTGCGGTTCGGATGTTTTTCGGTAGGTGCAGGCACTTTATCAATCGCTTTCATAAAAGGCGAAAACATAAGACCATAGCCCGCGCCGATATTCGCGGTAAAATAAAGGCCNTAAATGCCCAAAGGCATACGTCCGCCCACTACCGCCGCCAATCCCAAGGCATTCCAACCCGAATGCGAATAGTGCTGCGCGCCGCCCGAAGCCAGATTGCCGAAATCATAGCACAACAGATGGGCATCCACATGGGCGCCGATAAAGAATTGGGGAATAGGGTAAAAGTGATAGGAAAGCCCTACCATGCCGCCGGTCTTGGNACCTTTCGAAAGGCCTCCTTCCTCGCCGGGCACGCTCTTGATACCGCTCAAAGGCAAAGATACTCCACCGCGCAGGCTCACTTCCTGCCGCAATTCGCTGTCGTCGGTGAAACGCGATACCTGCTTGGCCTGCGCATACANACGGCTTCCTGCTCCTCCCGCCGAAGCGAGCAAGAGCGCAACGGCAAGCGAAATATAGAAACGATATTTGTTCATTCTACAAAGGTAGTCAATTTAACCATTAAAAGGCGCGTTTTCCTTACTTTTGCGTCACATGGCTTAACGAAAACGTTGTTCCTTATGGCAAAACTCTATTTGGTCCCCACGCCCGTGGGCAATCTCGACGATATCACCCTCCGCGCGCTGAACGTGCTTAAGGAGGCCGATTTGATTCTTGCCGAAGACACCCGCACCAGCGGCAAGCTCCTGCAACANTACGGCATCAGCACGCCCTGCCGCGCCTACCACCAGTTCAACGAACATCAGGTCTGCNACGGCATCATAGCCCAACTCAAATCTGGAAAAACGCTTGCCGTGATTACCGATGCGGGCACCCCCGGCATTTCCGACCCCGGNTTTCTGCTGGTGCGCGCCTGCGTAGAAAACAATATCGAGGCGGAGTGTCTGCCGGGNGCCACGGCTTTCGTGCCGGCGCTGGTGCAGTCGGGTTTCGCCTGCGAGCGCTTCGCCTTCGAAGGCTTNCTGCCGCATCAGAAAGGACGGAATGCGCGTCTGGAACANCTCAAGCTTCAGGAAAGGACGTTTATCCTCTACGAATCGCCGCANCGCATCGCCAAAACCCTGCAACAGTTGTGCGAGGTCTTGGGCGAAGAACGCCGTGCCTGCCTGTGCCGCGAAATTTCCAAGATTTATGCGGAGAACAAGCGCGGAACACTGCGGGAACTGGCCGATTTCTANGNAAAGAACGAAGCCAAGGGAGAAATGGTGNTGGTGGTGGAGGGATATTCCAAACCCATCTATACCTACGCCTATCCGCGCCCCGCCATCACGGTCGATTTTATCCTCTTGGCGCAGTTGCCCAACCGAAGCCGGCATCTGTTGCTCATAAGACGCCTCAACGACCCTTGCAAGGGCTGCCTNGCCTTTCCCGGCGGTTTTTTAGACGAAAAGGAAACCTTGGAATGGGCGGCGGGGCGCGAANTGCGCGAGGAAACAGGCATCCGCCTGAAAGATTACGGCGTGGANCCCCGTTTTTTCCGTCCTTACAGCGANCCCGACCGCGACCCNCGAGGACGTATCGTNACGATGGTGTTTCACGCGCTTATCGAATGTGAGAGCCTGCCCNTTGTTCAAGGGGGCGATGACGCGGCACAAGCCGATTGGTATCCTGTCGACAACCTNCCNCAAATGGCCTTCGACCACGCTCGGATATGGCGGGATTTCTGCGAACAGCTATAATCCCGAAGCCGCAATAAAAGAAGCCGCAATAAAAAAGGGGTGCGATTTTCATCGCNCCCCTTTTCTTTTATCGGAAAATTCAACCGACTACATCATATCGTCGGGAATATCCAAAGGCACATTCCCCGGAGCGGGGTNGTTGTTCTCTGTGTTTTCCCCGCCGTGATTGCGCAACTGCGGCGCNCTCAACTTGGTGTACGGACGTTCCATGCGGTCGCCTCTGTCGTAGCGGTCACCTCCTCTATCGTAACCGCCCCGATGATCTCCGTAGCGGTCGCCACGGCGGTCGTCACGATGNTCGAATCCGCGACGTTCNCCACGCGGTTCGCGCGGCTCGCGGTGCGGTTCCACATAACCTTCGGGCTTGGGCTCCAGCACACGGCGGCTCAGACGAAGCTTGCCCGTACGGGCGTCCACNTCAATCAGCTTCACCGTAAGCCTGTCGCCTTCCTTCAACACATCTTCCACCTTATCCACACGGTTCCAGCTTATTTCCGAAATATGCAGCAANCCGTCCTTGCCGGGCAGAATTTCCACAAACGCGCCGAAAGGTTGCAGCGACTTCACCACNCCTTCGTAAACCTCGCCCACTTCGGGAACGGTGGTCAGCGCACGGATACGCGACAAAGCCTTGTCCATGCTTTCCTTGTTGTTGCCGGCGATGTCCACNATGCCGAATTCGCCCACCTCTTCAATCGAGATGTCGCAACCGGTTTCGCGTTGCATTTCCTGAATAACCTTGCCTCCCGTGCCGATAACCGCACCGATGAATTCGCGCGGAATACGGATTTGAACGATGCGGGGAGCGTGGGGCTTGTAGTCGGCGCGCGGTTGCGGCAATACCTCCAACATCTTGCCGAGGATATGCGCACGGCCACGGTGTGCCTGCGCCAACGCCTTGCCGAGAATTTCATACGAAAGCCCGTCAATCTTGATGTCCATTTGGCAAGCGGTGATACCGTCGGGAGTTCCGCATACCTTGAAGTCCATATCGCCCAAGTGGTCTTCGTCGCCCANAATATCGGAGAGAACGGCGTAGTTGCCCGTCTTGGGGTCGGTAATCAAGCCCATGGCAATACCGCTCACGGGTTTGGTGATTTTCACACCCGCATCCATCAACGACAGACAGCCCGCACATACGGTGGCCATCGAAGAGGAACCGTTCGATTCCAANATATCGGAAACCACNCGGATNGTNTANGGATTNGCNTCNCCCGTGGGCAACACCTGCTTCAAGGCACGCATCGCCAGGTTGCCGTGACCGATTTCGCGACGGCCCGTGCCTCTCACCGGCTTCACTTCGCCCGTAGCGAAAGGAGGGAAATTGTAGTGCAGGAGGAAGTTGTTCTTGCCTTCCACCACCGCACCGTCGATAGTCTGCTCATCCAATTTCGAGCCCAGCGTACAGGTGCTCAACGACTGGGTTTCTCCACGGGTAAAGATGGCCGAACCGTGGGGNCCGGGCANAACGTCCACCTCGCACCAGATGGGNCGTACATCTTCCAAACCACGGCCGTCCAGACGGATACGTTCTTTCAGAATCATATCGCGTACCGCATCGCGGTGCACATCGTGGAAATAGCGGTCTATCATGAATTCCTTGCCGGCCAGCGTCTCTTCGGTGAAGTTCTCCGCGATAAAGGCCTTCTTGATTTCGTCGATTTTCTTGGCGCGAAGCTTCTTGTCGGCCACACACTCGCGTGCGCAGTCGTAACACTTCTGATAGCATTTCTCACGAACCAAAGCCTTGAGNGCCTCGTCGTTCACTTCGTGGCAGTATTCACGCTTGGGTTTGCCCACTTCCTTGGCCAAATCCATCTGCACCTGACACTGCACCTTGATGGCTTCGTGNGCCACCTTCAAGGCTTCNATCATCACCTCTTCGCTCACTTCCTTCATTTCGCCTTCCACCATCGAAATATCGTTGATCGTGGCNCCCACCATCAATTCCAAATCGGATTCCTGCATTTGCTGAACGGTAGGATTGATGAGGAACTGACCGTGAACACGGGCCACACGTACTTCCGAAATAGGGCCGTTGAAAGGAATGTCCGAAACGCTCAGGGCCGTGGAAGCGGCCAAGGCGGCGAAAGCATCGGGCAGATTGTTGCGGTCGCCCGAAATAAGNTAAACCAACACTTGGGTGTCGGCGTGATAGTTATCGGGGAACAAAGGACGCAAGGCGCGGTCAATCAGACGCGAAATCAAAATCTCGTATTCCGAGAGACGCGCTTCGCGCTTGAAAAAACCGCCGGGGAAACGCCCCACGGCTGCATATTTTTCTTGATAATCCACCGTAAGGGGCATGAAATCTACATTTTCGCCCACTTCGGTCTTGCTGCACACGGTGGCCAAAATAGCCGTGTTGCCACACCGAATCAAAGCCGAACCATCGGCTTGCTTGGCCAATTTTCCTGTTTCGATTGTCACCTCCCTACCGTCGGGCAGGTTGAACGTTTTTTTTGTACCTAATTCCATAACTTTAAATATCTTGCCCCGTTTAAGCGAATCCCGTCGGGGAGTTGCCGGAGCCGTTTGTTTATTCTGTTTTGTCGCTGTTGGAGTAGAAACGACAAAAGGCAATTACCGTAAAGAATAATTGCCTCTTGTTCNTATACGAGCCACAAGCCCGCGACTATTTACGAAGACCTAACTTCTGAACAATGGCACGATAACGCTCTATGTCCACTTCCTTGAGGTAGTCGAGCATACGACGGCGTTTGCCGACCAAAGTCACCAACGAACGTTGGGTGAAGCGGTCGTTCCTGTTGTGTCTTACGTGTTCGGAAAGGTGAAGGATTCTTTCCGTAAACAAGGCAATCTGCCCCTCGGCACTGCCGGTGTTGCTTTCCGAACCGCCGTAGGTCTTGAAAAGTTCTTTTTTTCTTGCTGTTGTCAAATACATATCTAAAACGCTTTCTTTTGCTTTCGCTATGTTTCTTTTTACGCCTGCCGGCCCTTGTGCCGACAATGCCCTACCTTTTCNGGTGGGCGCAAAGGTACATATTTTTTTTGATATGAAAAGGACTTTGTTGAAAAATCGTGTCCNTGTGAAATAAAAAACGCCGTAGAGGTTTCTACAGCGTTGATTATAGAATTTTTTTCGTGGAGAATAACGGATTCGAACCGTTGACCCCCTGCTTGCAAAGCAGGTGCTCTAGCCAACTGAGCTAATCCCCCGCTAGGCTTTTTGTAGTCTCGGGCGGAGTTGAACCGCCGACCCCTACATTATCAGTGTAGTGCTCTAACCAACTGAGCTACGAGACTGTCCGTAGACGCTGCAGCAATAGCTCGGATTCAATCCGGAATCACGTTCAAGAAGGACGGTTTTCCATCCCTCTCTCCAGAAAGGAGGTATTCCAGCCACACCTTCCGGTACGGCTACCTTGTTACGACTTAGCCCCAGTCATCGGTTTTACCCTAGGACGCTCCTCGCGGTCACGTACTTCAGGTACCCCCAACTCCCATGGCTTGACGGGCGGTGTGTACAAGGCCCGGGAACGTATTCACCGCGCCATGGCTGATGCGCGATTACTAGCGAATCCAACTTCACGGAGTCGGGTTGCAGACTCCGATCCGAACTGTGACCGGCTTTTTGGATCGGCTCCGCCTCACGGCTTCGCTCCCCTCTGTACCGGCCATTGTAGCACGTGTGTCGCCCCGGACGTAAGGGCCGTGCTGATTTGACGTCATCCCCGCCTTCCTCGCCGCTTGCGCGGGCAGTCCCCGTAGAGTCCCCATCTTACTGCTGGCAACTACGGGCAAGGGTTGCGCTCGTTGCAGGACTTAACCTAACACCTCACGGCACGAGCTGACGACAACCATGCAGCACCTCGCAGGCGGCCGTTGCCGGCTATGCACTTTCATGCATATTCCCCCTGCGTTCAAGTCCGGGTAAGGTTCCTCGCGTATCATCGAATTAAACCACATGCTCCTCCGCTTGTGCGGGCCCCCGTCAATTCCTTTGAGTTTCATTCTTGCGAACGTACTCCCCAGGTGGAACACTTATCGCTTTCGCTTGGCCACCGACTGTCTATCGCCGGCAACGAGTGTTCATCGTTTACCGCGTGGACTACCAGGGTATCTAATCCTGTTTGATCCCCACGCTTTCGTGCATCAGTGTCAGATCGGGCCTAGCAAGCTGCCTTCGCAATCGGTGTTCTGTGTAATATCTATGCATTTCACCGCTACACTACACATTCCGCCTGCTGCATCCCATCTCTAGTCCTACAGTATTAGCGGCAGCCCCGATGTTGAGCACCGGTATTTCACCGCTAACTTATAAAACAACCTACGCACCCTTTAAACCCAATAAATCCGGATAACGCTCGGATCCTCCGTATTACCGCGGCTGCTGGCACGGAGTTAGCCGATCCTTATTCGTACCGTACTTTCAAAACCTTACTCGTAAAGCCCTTTACCCCGGTACAAAAGCAGTTTACAACTCGTAGAGCATTCTTCCTGCACGCGGCATGGCTGGTTCAGGATCTCTCCCATTGACCAATATTCCTCACTGCTGCCTCCCGTAGGAGTCTGGTCCGTGTCTCAGTACCAGTGTGGGGGATTAACCTCTCAGTTCCCCTAGATATCGTCGCCATGGTGAGCCGTTACCTCACCAT
>JAAVBQ010000007.1 GCA_014803485.1 bacterium
GATTTCGACATAGAGCGGATCTTCCGATTCGTTGTGTTTGTCGTTTTTATAAACGGCTTTATAGGCGGCGTTCGGAAAGACGCTCGCGATGGGCGCATAGTAAATCTGCGAGAGTGTGTCCAAATCGGGCAATCCCGCCTGACGGCAGATATAAGGCGCAATCTCCTCGTTGTCGATGATTCCCTTCAATTCCGCACCGCCGGGATGATAGGATGCAAAGAAAACATCGCCGCCGTTATGTCCGAAAGTGGTCCATCCCATATAGAAATAACGGTTGAGCACGTCGCTCAAGGCCCGTACGCTCTTTCTTCCGGCTTGGTTTTCCTGCATGACGGCGCAGAGTTTCTCCATATCTTTCTGCCCGATGCTGTCGATGCCGAAATTCGCCTTGACGCTTTGTTGCAGGCGTTCAGCCAGCGGTTTTTCGGAGGGCGCGGCAAAAAGTTCCTTTACCGTTTTCTCATACGAAGCCTTGCAGCGGCGTAAGGGGTCGAACAGTTCTTGTGCACTTGTGCGTGCGTAGCCCGAATTGAGGCGGCGGTTGCCGAGGCTCAATCCTCCGGTCTGATGGTCGGGCATCACCACCACCAACGTCTGTCCGTCTTTTTCGGCAAAATCCATGACAACACCTACGGCACGGTCAAACGCCAGAAAATCGAACACGGCGGCCGGCAGGTCGTTGTTGTGTGCGCCCCAATCCACCTTGCTGCCCTCCACCATCAGGAAGAAACCGTTCTCCTGTTGCGAAAGGGCCTCGATCGCCAGGTGTGTCATTTCTTCCAACGACGGATGTTCCTGCGGGTCGCGGTCTATCTCGTAGTCCATCTCCTTGGGCGAGAAAAGCCCCCATAATTTGTAGTCGCCTCCCGCCACGAGCTGTTGGGCCTCGGTAAAACTTTTGGTGTAGGAAATGTCCCGGTTCAGCAGTTCTTTTGGCGCGTTATAACCTTCTTTCAGCGAGGAATCCACCCAGTAGGAGCCGCCTCCCAGCAGCAAGTCGCAAGGGTGGTGAACCATCTGTTTGGCAATGCGCCCGTATTGGTTGCGGTTGGGCGTGTGCGCCAGGAAGTCGGCGGGTGTGGCGTGCGGAAAGTAGCAGGTAACCACCATGCCGGTGGCCTTTCCCTGCAAACGGGCGGCTTCCAGAAGCGTGAACATGGGGCGGTAGGCAAGCGAGTCGGGAATGTCGAAGCGTATGCCGTTGCTGTCCATGCTGCGGGCAGGGTAGGTGGCGATGAAGCCGTCCTGGGAGCGGTGGCCGGTGGCATAGGTGCTGCCCGTGGGCGCGGAGTCGCCGATGGGACTGTCGGAACAATAGGTGCGTACTAAGCCGCGGATTCGGCTGTCGAGCGCCAAGGGCAGCCCGCCGTTCATCCAACGCCCCAAGGCCAGAAGTTCGGTGCTGCAACCGTCGGGAATCATCACGATAACGTTACGGATGGAGGTGGGGGAGGCTTGAGGCTCCGTATTCGCGCGGACTTCTTGCGCAAAGAGCGCCGCCGCGAGGCAAAAAAGAAGGACTGTGTTTTTTATAGCTTTCATAAACACAAAATTATCATTATTTTTTTGATTTTTGCCCTAAAAAAATTACCTTTGCCGTCCTTTTGCAAAAAAGGATAGGTTTAATCATTAAAAACTAAAAAAGATGCCTTTAAGAATCAGACTGCAAAGATTCGGTAAGAAAGGAGCTCCTTTCTACCACATTGTAGTAGCGGACGGTCGTGCACCTCGAGACGGAAAATTTGTCGAGAAAATAGGCACGTATGACCCTATGAAACACCCCGCTGTCATCAACCTCGATGTAGACAAGGCGGTGGATTGGATGCGCAAGGGCGCCCAACCCTCCGATACCGCCCGTTCGTTGATGTCGGTGAAAGGTGCCATGTTGAAACACCACCTGCTTCGTGGTGTGGACAAAGGCGCTTTCTCGGTGGAAGAGGCCGAAAAGCGTTTTCAGGCTTGGCTCACCGATAAGGAAGCCAAAATTCAGAAAATTGCTCAGGACAAGGCCGACAAGGCTGTAGCCAACCGCAAGAGCCGTATGGAGGCCGAGGCCAAAGTACGCGAAACCATTGCGGGCAAGGTAGCCGAGAAACGTGCCGCCGCTGCTGCCAAGCAGGCCGAAGAAGCCGCTGCCGCACAGGCTGCGGAAGCTCCTGCTGCGGAAGAAGCTCCTGCAACGGAAACCGCCGAAACTCCCGCGGAAGCCTAATCGGGTTTCGCGACCAAAACAAAAAAGGCAGCCATTCGGCTGCCTTTTTTTGTTGGATTTCATCCGACCTTTTTCTCGCCTCGGCATAGTTCGAACAAGTTCGACCTCTGCGCTCGGCTTAAGAAAAACGTTGGCATCAACGCCGCTTCCTATTTATTCACCTGGAATTTGGTCACACCATTCTTGATGAAGTCAACAATCTGGTTGGCAGCCGCCAAACCGGCGTTGATGTTGGCTTCGGCCGTTTCCGCACCCATTTTCTTGGGGGTGGCGAAATAACGCGTGCCGAACTGCGTCAGATCGTCGTGGTTGGCCGGACGGATGTCGGTGATGTATTTGAAGTCGGGACGGTCGTTGAGCATACGTACCATATCGGCTTCGTGAATCACCTCCTTGCGGGCGGTGTTCACCAGCAAGGCACCCTTGGGCATACGGTTCAGCAAATCGTAGTTGATGGACTCGATGGTTTCCTTGGTGGCGGGAATGTGCAGGGATACAACGTTGCAGGTGCTGTAGAGCTCTTCCACCGAACCTACGGCCTTTACGCCGTCCTTTTCGATAGCTTCCTTGGGGCAGAAGGCGTCGAAAGCATACACTTCCATGCCGAAGCCCTTGGCCACGCGGGCCACGTTGCGGCCTACGTTTCCGTAAGCGTGGATACCCAGTTTCTTGCCCTTGAGTTCGGCACCCGTGCCGGGAGTGAACTGGTTGCGGAACATAAACACCATCATCGAAGCGGCGAGTTCGGCCACGGCGTTGGAGTTCTGACCGGGGGTGTTCATCGCCACAATCTTGTGTTCGGTGCAAGCGGCCAGGTCGAGATTGTCGAAACCGGCGCCGGCGCGAACCACAATTTTCAGGTTCTTGGCGTGTTCCACCACTTCCTTGGTCACTTTGTCCGAGCGGACAATCAAGGCATCGGCATCGGCCACAGCCTTATAAAATTCGTTTACGTCGGTGTACTTCTCCAAAAGGGCCAATTCGAAACCGGCACCTTCCACAATCGAGCGGATTCCGTCGATGGCGGCTTTGGCGAAGGGTTTTTCGGTTGCAACTAAAACCTTCATATTTCTTATTGTTTTTTAATGTTTTATAACTAAAGAGGGGACATGATAATTGTCCCCTCTTATTTTCCTTAATCGGAACGATTAGGCGTTCTTCTTGGCGAATTCCTGCATGCAGGCCACCAAGGCTTTCACGTCTTCCAATTCGCAAGCGTTGTAGAGGGAAGCACGGAAACCACCTACCGAACGGTGACCCTTCAGACCCGCCATGCCCTGTTCTTTGGCGAAGGCGAGGAATTCGGCTTCCAGTTCGGGTTTCTTGGCCTTGTATTCGTCGGACAATACGAAGCATACGTTCATCAGCGAACGGTCTTCCTTGTCGATGACGGTACCCTTGAACATGGGGTTGGCGTCGATTTCGCCGTAGAGCAAGGCGGCTTTTTCTTCGTTGCGCTTCTGGATTACTTCCAGACCGCCCATGTCCTTGATCCACTTCATGGTTTCGTGCATCATGAAGATGGGGAATACGGGAGGCGTGTTGAACATAGACTCACCCTTGATATGGGTGCGGTAGTCGATCATCGTGGGCAGGGGACGGTTCACTTTGCCCAAGAGGTCTTCGCGAACGATAACCACGGTAACGCCGGCAGGGCCTACGTTCTTCTGGGCACCGCCGTAGATGAGGCCGTATTTGGTAACGTCCACGGGACGGCTCATGAAGTCGGACGACATGTCGGCCACGAGGGTGACGGGACTGTCGATGTCTTTCTTGATTTCGGTACCGTAAATCGTGTTATTGGTGGTGATGTGGAAATAGTCGGCGTCGGTGGGGATTTTCCAACCTTTGGGAATATGGTTGTAGACATCGGCTTCGGAAGAAGCTACGATTTCCACTTCGCCGAACATCTTGGCTTCCTTGGCGGCTTTGTGCGCCCATACGCCGGTGTCGAGATAAGCGGCCTTCTTGTTGAGCAGATTGTAGGGAACATAGCAGAATTGGGTGCTGGCACCGCCTCCGAGGAAGAGCACGTGATAGCCTTCGGGAATATTGTAAAGCTCTTTCCAGAGGGCTACGGTCTCGTTCATGATCGATTCCCATTCCTTGGTACGGTGGGAAATCTCAATCACCGACATTCCAGTTCCCTTAAAGTCTTTCAAGGCTTCAATGCCGGCCTGAATGGCGGGCTGGGGCAATTTGCAGGGCCCCGCATTGAAAATGTGCACTTTTTTCATATTAATAAAAATTATTGGTTTTTCAAATGGTCTTTAGCGTTGCAAACTTACCCTAAATTTTCACAATTCGCAAACGCTGTTTTTTTTGTAACTTCGCGCTCTTACGAAAATCAAAATCCTATGCGAACATATCGATTCTGGAACAATCTTACAGGATGGCTGGTATGGGCGATTGCCACCGTAGTGCTGGTGGGTACCGCCGAAAGAGCCGGCAGTTGGTGGGATTGCGGGGAATATATCTCCACCGCGACCAAACTTATGGTGGGACACCCCCCCGGAGCACCCACCTTCCAGCTCTTGGGCTGTCTGTTCGGGGCTTTGGCTTTCGGCGACGTGGCGAAAGTGGGCTTTATGGTGAACGTGATGTCGGCCCTGTGCAGCAGCTTCACGATTCTTTTCCTGTTTTGGTCCATCACCATGCTCGGGCGTAAGTTGGTCTATTCCTTTGAATTCGCCACCGAAAAAGACACGCGCGGACGTCGCACCCTGCGCAAAGACGCCCCCGACTACAAAACCTGGCAGCCAACCTGGCCGCAGAGCCTGTTGATTCTCGGTTCGGCCGCCGTGGGAGCCTTGGCGTTCACGTTCTCCGACTCCTTTTGGTTCAGTGCCGTGGAGGGCGAGGTCTACGCCATGTCGATTTTCTTTACCGCCGTCACCTTTTGGGCTATCCTGAAATGGGACGTGGTGGCCGACGAACCGCACAACCTCCGTTGGCTCATCTTCATCTCGTTCCTTATCGGCTTGGCCATCGGCGTACACTTGCTCAACCTGTTGGTGATTCCCGCCATCGTGTTTGTGATTTACTACCGCAAGTTCAAGCCTACGGGCAAGCGTTTCTGGCTTTCGCTCCTGCTTTCGTTCGTCCTGCTGGCCCTTATTCTGTGGGGCATTGTGCCTTGGACGGTGAAACTGGCGGGCTATTTCGAACTCTTTTTCGTGAATACCCTGCACGCGCCTTTCAATCTCGGCACTTTGTTCTTTTTCGTTCTGTTCGCGGGATTGCTGGTGTTCGGCCTTCTCTATGCCAAGAAGCACGAGCGTGTGATTCTGCATACGGCCGTGTTGTGCGTGTGCTTCCTGCTTATCGGCTATTCCACCTTCTTTACGTTGGTGATTCGCGCCAATGCCGAAGTGCCCTTGAATCAGGGCGAAGTGAAGAACGCCATCAGCCTGCTTTCGTATCTCAACCGCGACCAATACGGTTCCACGCCTTTGGTGTACGGAAAATACTACAACGCCCGTCTTACCGATGTGGAACCTTCCAGCCCGCAATACGAGCGCAACGACAGCACGCACCGCTACGAATTCGCCGGCTATTCCTCGCAGAAGCTCACCTACGACGACGAACATTGCGGTCTCTTTCCCCGCATTCACTCCGATATGCAGAGCGGAGGTCGTCCCTGCGTCACCTATAACCAGATATGGAGCGGACACAGAGGCAAGGATCGTCCCTCTTTCGGACAGAATATCCGCTATCTGTGGAAATATCAGCTGGGTTGGATGTACGGGCGCTATTTCATGTGGAATTTCGTGGGCCGTCAGAACGACATCATGGGGCGCGGCTTCAACGAGGACGGCACCGTGGATGTGGTGAACGGCAACTGGATAAGCGGCATCAAGTTTATCGACGAGATGCGCTTGGGCCCGCAGGACAACCTGCCCCGTTTCCTCAAGGAGAACCCGGCCCGCAACACTTTCTTCTTCCTGCCTTTGTTGTTGGGGCTCATAGGTTTGCTTGCCCAATACCGCTACCGTTCCAAAGATTGCTTCGTGGTTTTCCTATTGTTCTTCATGACCGGTATCGCCATTGTGCTCTACCTGAACCAACCCTCCACCGAGCCCCGTGAAAGGGACTATGCCGTGGTGGGCTCGTTCTATGCCTTCACCGTCTGGATAGGTCTGGGCGTGGCGGGCATCGCCCAAGGGATCGGCCGGTTGCTCAAGAATAAGTCGAATGCGGTGAAAGGCCTCACCTATGCGGCCCTTACCGTGGTCTGCCTCTTTGCCGTGCCGGGCATCATGGCGCAGCAAGGCTGGGACGACCACGACCGCTCGCACCGCACCTCCGCCCGCGATTTCGGGCGCAATATGCTGCTTTCCTGCGAACCGAACGCAGTGCTGATTTCCGACGGCGACAACGACACCTACCCGATGTGGTATTGCCAACATGTGGAAAAGATTCGTCCCGACGTACGGTTGATAAACAGTATATTGGTGAACAGTTCGTGGCTGATTCAACCTCTCTACACGCGCGTCTACGAATCGGATCCCTTCCGATTCACCCTCGACAACAAAAACTACGGGGGAGGCAAGAACGATGCGGTGATGCTGAGCGATCAGATTTCGTCGTCCGTGGAGTTGACAGACCTGCTCCGCTTCGTCAATTCGTCCAATCCCGCCACCAAGGTGAAGGCGCAGTCGGGCGAAACGTATTCCTTCTTCCCCTCGCGCAAAATCAAGCTCACGCCCGACAAGGCCAAGATGGCGCAGTCTGGGCTTTATAGCGAGGACGAAATCGCCCGTACGCCCGAAACCATCGAGTGGAGTATCAACGGAGGCAACATCAGCAAGTCGAATCTGGTGTTGCTCGACTTGCTTGCCAATAATATAGAGGACAGGCCTTTCTATATGGTGAGTCCCTACGGGCACAACAGTTATATGCCCGCTTTGGCACAAGGACAGATAGAGGGTATGGTATTCCGTTTCGTACCTTTCAGGAACAACAACCGCAACGTTTTGGACAACCGTTCCAACGGCATGAATGTGGAGAAGACCTACGATTTGCTTGTAAACCAATTCGATTGGGGTGAAATTCATACGGGCAAGTCGGCTTTGGATCCCGAAACCCGCTCGTGGTCGGAACAGGCGCGTCATCAATATGCTTCGCTGGCTATGGCCTTGATTGGCGAGGGACAGAACGAAAAGGCCATAGAGGCTTTGGACAAGGGGCTGTATTTCTTCCCCGATTCGGTATTGGAATACAGCAACAACACCATTCTCTACGCCCAGGCCTACTTCTATGCCGGCGCTCCCGACAAGGGCGAGGATGTGTTGAGGCGCATCTTCAACAACTACGGTGGCCGTATAGAGTATTTCATGGGTTTCCCGCACAAATACCAAAGAGGTTTGAACGGAGAGATTCAAGAGGCGGTGAATGTGGTGGGCTATGTGCGTTATCTGGCCGAGCAGAACGGCCTTACCGATCTCGCCACACAGGCCTCCGACCTGCTGAGCCTTTATAATGTGCAAATTTAAAATTGATTGAAATGGAAGAAACGATGAAACCGCAACGCCCCGCATTCTTGTCGGTACTTTGTGTGCTTACCTTTATCGGAAGCGCTTGTTCGGCGCTTTCGATGGCGCTTGTCGGGGCCCTGCGTCCCACCTTGCTCGAAATGTTCGAATCCGGAGCATTCGAGGGCTATTATTCGATGATGCCTACCCTCGAAACCCAACTTGAAACGATGCTCGCCGTGTCGGGCTTCTACTATTTGCTGATGTTCCTCTTCTATGCGGCATCGGTGGTGGGAGCGGCCATGATGTGGAAGATGAACCGCATCGGATTTCACATCTACACTATCGCCCAATGCTTGGTGCTTATCGCAGGCATGTGGCTCGGCAATACGGGATTTTCGTGGAGCGGCCTCGTGTGGACGGCCCTGTGGGTAGGTGCCTACGCCATGAATCTCAAGTATATGAAACCGGCGACTGGAGAAAATACGGATAAATAAATCATAGAAATCATGACAGAGAGAATCCAAAAAGTTCTGAACGATTATCCTGCGGCACGGTGGACAGCTTTGGTGCTGATTGCACTGATGATGTTTTTCGCCTATATGTTCGTGGACGTGATGTCGCCCCTGCAGTCGCTCATCGAAGGGCAACGCGGGTGGACGCCCGGCGTCTTCGGCACCTATGCCGCCTCCGAATACATTTTGAATGTGTGCGGTTTCTTGATTTTGGCGGGTATTATCCTCGACAAATGCGGCGTGCGCTTCACGGGTATTCTTTCCGCCTCGCTCATGGTGGTGGGCGCGGGAATCAAGTTTTATGCCGTGAGCGACGGCTTTGCCGGTACGGGTTTCGAACAATGGCTCAATTCGTGGTGGGTGAGTATGCCCGGCAACGCCAAACTGGCCTGTCTGGGCTTTATGGTGTTCGGTTGCGGTTGTGAAATGGCGGGAATCACCGTTTCGCGCGCCATCGCCAAATGGTTTGCAGGCAAGGAAATGGCCTTGGCTATGGGCTTGGAAATGGCTATCGCCCGTTTGGGTGTGTTCGCCGTGCTCTCGCTCTCTCCGTTCCTGGCGGCCAAGTTCGATGGTTCGGTAGTGGCTCCCGTGGCGTTCTGCACCGTGCTGTTGCTTATCGGTCTCATCAACTTCATCGTGTTCTCGATTATGGACCGCAAGCTCGACCGTCAGATGGGTACTTGCGCCGATGCCAATTGCGAGGAGGATCAGTTCAGGTTCAGCGACATCGGCAAGATTTTCAGCAGCAAGATGTTCTGGCTTATCGCCTTGCTCTGCGTGCTCTATTATTCTGCCATCTTCCCGTTCCAACGCTACGCCACCAACTTCCTCGAATCCACCCTTTCCATTCCCACGCAGGAAGCGGCCAACCTTTTCCGTTGGTTCCCCATTCTGGCTATGGTGCTCACCCCGTTCTTAGGCTCGTTCATCGACTATAAAGGCAAGGGGGCTTCCATGCTGATGCTGGGGGCGTTGATCATGATTGTCTGCCACCTTTCCTATGCGTTCCTGTTGCCTATCTTCCCCAATTACTGGTTCGCCCTGCTCATCACCATCGTATTGGGCGTGTCGTTCTCGTTGGTGCCCGCCGCCCTGTGGCCGAGCGTGCCCAAGGTAATCGACGGCAAAATTTTGGGCAGTGCCTACGCGCTTATCTTCTGGATTCAGAACATAGGACTGTGCTTTGTGCCCAAGATTATCGGAAATGTATTGGCCGCCACCAATCCCGGCGTGGCCGAGGCGCGCGAAGCCGCCGAGGCCTTGGGTCAGGTCATCCCCGCCTACGACTATACCGTGCCGATGATCATCTTCGCCTCTTTCGGCGTGCTGGCTTTCGTTCTCGGCATTTGGTTGAAGCGGGAGGACAGAGTGAAAGGCTACGGTCTGGAACTTCCGAACGTAAAGAAATAATCCTCTTCAGGAGGAAATGAAAAAGGCTGTCTGAAAAGACAGCCTTTTTTTATTTGTCCAATTGGGAGAACTCCGAGTTCTGACTGATATACTCGGGCATAATGGCTTTCGCCTTGCGCACCACCGCTTCCGATTGATAGGTGGAAGCCAGCTCAATCAGGGCGTCGAAATCTTTCACCACTTCGTCGAAAGCGTAGGTACGGGCATCGGCGATACGAATTTTGTGGTGTGAGGTAGGTTTGGTGTGTTCCACCGAACTGAGCACCTCCTCGTAGAGTTTCTCTCCGGGCCGCAAGCCCGTATATTCAATTTTGATTTCGTCTAACGAATGTCCCGAGAGTTGAATCATCTTCTTTGCCAAGTCGTTGATTTTTATCGGGCTTCCCATGTCGAACACCATGATTTCGCCGCCCTGCCCGATATTCGAGGCCTCCAACACCAGCAGACAAGCCTCCCGGATGGTCATGAAATAGCGTGTGATTTCGGGATGGGTCACCGTGAGGGGGCCACCTTTGGCAATCTGTTCCTGAAAACGCGGAATCACCGAACCCTGACTGCCCAACACATTGCCGAAGCGCGTGGTGATGTATTGCGTCTTGCCTTCCCCTTTACCCGTTTTGAGCGCATGGTCGAGGCTCTGCACGTAAATTTCGGCCAAACGTTTGCTCGCCCCCATCACATTGGTGGGATTGACGGCCTTGTCGGTCGAAATCATCACGAATTTTTCCGCTTGGAATTTCAAGGCGGTATGCGCCACGTTGCGGGTTCCCTTTACATTCACCATAAAGGCCTCGTTAGGGTTGAGCTCCATAAGAGGCACATGCTTGTATGCGGCCGCGTGGAAAATGATTTGCGGTCTGTGCGTTTCGAAAATATATTCCAAACGCTTGCGCGAGCGCACATCGCCCACAACCGGCACTAGTTTCAGGTCCGGAAAATTCTCTTCCAGTTCGAGGCGGAGGTTGTGGATGCCTGTCTCGCAGTTGTCGAACAGTATCAAGGAAGAAACATCGAAACAAGCAATCTGACGGCACAGTTCGCTGCCGATTGATCCGGCGGCCCCCGTCACCAACACCGCCTTGTTCTTGAGGTCGGCGGCAATCCTTTCGGTATTGATGTGTATCTCCTCCCGTCCCAGTAAATCCGAAATATCCAAGGAACGCACCTGCGGCATTTCGCTTTTCCACTTGCCGATAGGGGGTACGGTGAACATATGGAGATGATGCGTCATACAATACGGAATCAGACGATTGCGTTCGGCGAAAATATCCCTTTGATGTACGAATAGGATACCCTCGATTTCTTCCTTGCGCACCAGTTTCTGCAACTCGTCTTCGTTGCGAATCACAAAAACGGGCAAATCGCCTACAGGATAGGTGTCTCCCCGATGGGAAAACTTCAGGTATCCCGCCAGGGAATACTGCGATTGTGTGTTGAGCTTGATGACGGTGGAAAGCGAGGTGGCATTGCGGTCGGCACCGTAAATCAATACTTTGTGACGCGAAGTGATAAAGGAGTTGAACGTAATCTGATAGAAGAGAACCACCGCCAGGCGCGCCAACACCATGGCGCAGAAAGAGAACATCAGATCGATGCCCAACACCATAATCCAGCTTGTGGGCGAAAGCGGCCCTACCCAAAACGCGAAGCAGAAGGCGGTGCAGAGGGTCTTGATGCACAAGGCCGCGGCAATACGCCAGATGGATTGGAAGGAAGTATGCCGGATGATGTTCTTGTAGGTGCGGAACAGCAGGAATCCGCAGAGGCCCGACAAAAGGCTCCATAACTCCAGTTTGAGCAGTATCGTCGGTTCAAAGTGCAGCTGTCGGAGGGAACATGCCAGAAAATAGGCTAGAAAGGTGCCTATGCCGCACATCACCAAATCGAAGGTGAGCACAAACCAACGGTTGATATACGGCTTCCCTATGGCGTGCCGGTATATGTTTGTCCTGAGAGAAAAAGCCATGTCGCTCCTTTTCGTGTCGGTAAGGTTTGCGAATTTACAAAAAAAGGCTGTCTGTTTTTCATCAGACAGCCTTTTTATAAAGGAAGGGAAAACTATTTTACCGCAGTCCACGTTGCCGGAGTTTCCGGCGCTACTTTTCCGTCTGCATCCAGACCATCGCCTTCATGAGGCTGCAGACTCTTATCGGAAAGAGTGTAGTTGCCACCCTCGAAGATTTCCCACGCGTTGTTTTGCCAATTGTGGTCATCTTGGTGGAAGGGATTCGTACTGATAATACCTTTACCCCTCGACCATTGTTCGGTAGAAGTTTCAGCGAAAGGAACGGGCAGGGCAAAGCGGGCCAGGTTATAGTTGCCGAAATGCAACATATAACTCGGATTCGAAGAGAGCCCAGGACGGTTCAATCGAACCCCGTAGTTGGCGTTACGACGCAAATCCGACCAACGATACCCCTCCCCGGCATATTCCTTGATGCGTTCGTCCAAAACAATAGGAATCAACACTTTTGCATCCTCCTCAAGAGTGCCGTAATTGTAGCTACCGCCTTCGATATCGGCACGTTCATGTACGGAAGTGTCACGGGCTTTAAGAATCTCGAACAAGGCATCAATCATACCGTTCCTGTCTCCCTTTGAGGCCGCCACTTCGGCTCGGATCAGATACAATTCAGGAACACGCATCACAGGTACATTGAATACACCGGTACTATTGGGGTATTTCAGACAGCAGGATTCTTCCTTAGGTTCGGTGGGATAAAGTTTAGAACGAAAATCGTTGGTCTTGAATTTGTTTCTTATATTGGCACTGATGACACAATGGTAGGAGCCGAAAAAGTTCTGTAGACTGTTGGCCGAAAGATTGTCTTGCGAGGTGTAGTTGATCGTCCAAATATCTTCGGAAGTGGCCGCAGCAGACTTGTAACCTTCATAGAGCGTTTCGTAGTTGCTGATCAAGTTGGCCGAGGTACCGGAAGGCAGGTGGGCCATGGCATTATCGACTGCGGTGAGAGCTTTATCGTAATCGTGTTGTGCCATGAACACGCGGGCTTGCATCACATACGCCGCGCAAAGGGTGGGGAAGTAGCGGCTTTCGGAAGAGGGTGTGTAGGTTGAAGTATTCGATTCCTCGAAGAAGGCAATAGCCTCTTCCAAGGTCTTCTCGAGAGCTTCATAGCAAGCCTCCAAGGTACTCATATTGGCATCCTCTTTTATGCCAAGGGGTTGGTCTCCGAGAAGAATGATACCTACTTTGTAGGGATTATTGCCAGGGACGCCCGTCTTTTCATCATGGTTGGGCGTGAGATTATAGTCCACGCAGAAATACTGCAGGAGGTAAAGGTCGCAGTAGGCCCGGATTACCTTGCTGCAAGCGATTGCGTTTCGCAAGGTGGTTTTCTGTGCGGAAGTGAGGTTGTGTTTGGTAGAGTCGCTCAACAGCTCCAGGCAGGAGAAGGAGGTCCGCGTGGCCGAGGCCGACACCGCGTAGCAATACGACCAAAATCCGGACAATTCATCCATATTGGGCTCGATATTCCATTTCTCAAGGTCTTGCAAGTGACCCGACTTACCCATCGTTACCGCAACATCGGTCATCAGTTCGCCGCCGATAACGCCGTTACGTCCCATAAAGCCGTAACCCGAGAACATCGACATACTGCCCACAACTGTGGTGGGGGCCATGTCGGGATCGGTCAAAACCATAGAGGTTTCCAAGCTGGTGGTGGGCTTTCTGTCCAAGAATTCATTGGAACAGGATGAAAAGACCACGATGGGGGCCAGACCCAACAACATCGCTAATTTTTGTATCTTTTTCATGTTGAATTCGATTATTCGTTAACAATTTAAAATTAGAAGCCCACGTTGATACCGAAGGTATAGTTGACGGGCACGGGGTAGTTGGACTGCTGGGTACCGCTCAAGCCCGCTTCGGGGTCGTAACCGCGGAACTCGGGGCTGCAGACGGTAAAGAGGTTGTCGATGCTGGCATAGATGCGCAGGCTGCTCAGGTAAATCTTCTGGCAGTGTTTCTTGGGCAGGTTGTAGCCCAAAACCAACGACTTGAGGCGCAGGTACGAACCGTCGATCAGGAAACGGGTGCTTACGTTTTGTGCACCGTTGTTGCCGTTGTTGATCAACTGAGGAACGAAAGTCTCGTCGCCGGGACGTTGCCAACGGTTGTCCATTACGTAGTAGGTGGTAATCTGACCGGCTTGATCGCCGATGTTTTCGATATACCAGGCATCGTTGCTGAACATCTTGTTGCCGTAGTTGTAGTTGAATTGAAAACTCAGGTCGAAATCGTAGAGTTCGAAGGTTGTCTGGATACCGCCGTAGAATTTAGGCTGCGAGTTGCCAACCCAACGCAAGGCGGCCTCGCTGTAGTTATACACATAGTTGCCATCTGCATCATACCAACGGGGGCGTCCTGTGGCGGGATCGACGCCCGCCCATTCTCTCATATAGAAAGAACCGACGGATTTGCCCTCTTCGATACGGCCCAACGAACCGGAAGCAATAGGTTCTCCTCCAGGCAACTTAATAACTTTGTTTGCATTGGTGGTGACGTTCACGCCCAAGGTCCAACGGAAGTTACGTTTGTTAATCAACATGGCGTTGAGTTGGATTTCCACACCTTGGTTGCTCATGCTTCCGATATTGGTGGGAATGGAGCCGAAACCCGTGGCCCACGAGAGGGGACGCGAGAAAATCATATTCTCCGTTACATCGTAATAATAGTCAGCCTCGATGGTCAAGGCATTGAACAAGGTGAATTCAAGACCTACGTCGAATTTGTTTCTCGACTCCCAGCAAAGATCGGTGGCGGCCAAGGACGAAGGACCGAAACCGGCCACACCTGCATAGCGGGTGGTGCCGTATACACCTTGCGCCGCGTAGTAGCCTACGTTCTGGTTACCCGAGGTACCGTAACTCAANCGGANGGTNAGGTTNTTGAGCCAGTTCTGCGTGGAGGCCATGAACTTTTCAGCGGAAAGACGATACTTGGCNCCTACCGACCAGAATGTACCCCAACGGGTGTCTTCGCCGAAACGCGAAGAACCGTCGCGACGGANACTGGCCGAAACATAATAGCGGCTGTCGTAGTCNTATTCGACGTTTCCGAAATANGAGGCCAAGGANGCGTCNGCACGAGCGGNNNAGCCCNGAGGTNTCGGTGGCGTTGGCGACATCCGTCAAGGCGGGCGTGGCGAAGTCATAACCGCTCACGTACGAGGAGTATTCGTTGAAGCGTTGGGCTTCCTGACCCACCAAGATGTTGAAGTTGTTCTTTCCGATGGAGGGCATCCAGTTGATGGTGTTGGTGATGTTGAGGTAGGCGATGGCTTCGTCGGAAATCTGCGTCAGACCGCCCATACCCTCGCCTTGCGGATTCACCACTTTCGACCATACGTTATCTTCGCGCAACTGGTTGTAGTCGACACCGATCTTTGACTGAACATAGAGGTTCTTATAAAGTTTCACACGCAGATAGGGGCTGAACAGAGCGCGGTATTGCTGTTGGAACGCCTTGTCGTGATATTGGGCCTCGCGCAAGGCCACGGGGTTGTATCCGTTGGCATTCTTGTTGGTGGTGGTGTTCCACGTTCCGTCTTCGTTCTTGACGGGGTCGGTGGGACGCATCATCGAAGCCCCCCAAATAGGAGCCGAATAGGCCAAAGAGGTCGGCACGGTGTTGATTTCGCCGTAGCTACCACTCAAGTTGACACCGAAACTCAACCAGTCGGTGGGGTTGACATCCACATTCAAACGGGCGCTGTAGCGGGTGTAGTCGGAACCAATCACGATACCTTTGTTGTTGAAGTAGCCCACGGAGGCGTAGTAACTTACCTTGTTGGTACCGCCCGATGCGGAAATCGAATAGTCCTGAATAAGGCCGATGCGTGTCACTTCATCCCACCAGTTGGTATTGTAGCCTTTGCTGAAATCGATACCATACTCATCACGAACCAAGGCACTATTAAGGATTAGACTAGGAGCAGCCTTCTCTTGCAAAATATTGTTTCGTCCAGTATGGGAGTTTAGAATCGATTCGAAGATAAAGGTCTTGAAATCGTCCGCATCCACCTTTTGGAAACGGCGTTTTACGTGGGGAGGTGTCGCGAAGCCGACCTTGGCGTTCACGCCGAAGCTCACCTTGCCTTCCTTGCCTTTCTTGGTGGTGATGACGATAACCCCGTTGGAGGCACGCGAACCATAGATGGAGGTGGCGCTGGCGTCCTTAAGCAAGGCGATGCTCTCGATGTCTTCCGAGTTGAGGGACGACAGAGGGTCGGTACCCGAACCGTCGGTATAGTCGCTCATACCCATGGCACCTGTCACAACGGGAACACCGTCTATAACATAGAGGGGGGCGTTGCCCGAAGAGAGCGAGCTTGTACCGCGGATACGCACCGAAGTGGACGAACCGGGCTGGCCGGAAGCCGAAGAAACCTGCATACCGGGAACGCTACCCTGCAAGGAGTTGATGACGTTCGACTCGGTCTGACGCTTGATGACATCTTCGCCTACCGAAACGGCCGCACCTACATTGTCTACTTTCTTCTTAACCCCGTAACCGCTGGAGGAAATCTGTACTTCCTGCATCACGATGGCCGAGGATTCCATTTGGACATTCATCACACCACCCGTGATAGGCACGATCTTCTCTTTCAGACCCATGGCCGAAAACTTGAGATTCTTGGCCGAGGCGGGCACATTGTTCAAGGTGAAGACACCGTTGAAATCGGTGGATGTACCCACGGTGGTCCCTTCTACCTGAACAGCGACCATAGGAACCCCGTCGGGTTCCTCGGCACTGGTGACCTTACCTGTGATAGTGCGCTGTCCCAGAGCGATATTGGCCGCTCCCATGAGAAACAGTGACACCGTAAAGAGCACTAGTTTTTTCATAAAACGCTGATTTAATATTTTATTCTTAATATTCAACAAAAGCCGGCCCAAGGCATCTTAAGGCCCACAGGCAAGCGAAAAGGGCAAAAGCCCCTATGTCTGACCCGAAAATCAAACTGCCAAATATAGTGAAATTTTTTGGCGTGACCTTCCGAAAGCCCCCTCTCAATTCTTAATAAAACTTAATTTTGATTGGTAAATGCTTAAAAAAAAACGGTTTAAAATCTTAATAAATGTTAATAAAAAGTTAACAAAAGTTAAAGAGAGGATAAACCGATGCATGGCGGGTCAAGCGTGTATGCGTTCGGAAATCTTTTCGATACCCCAGACCAGAAAAAATCCGGCCAGNGCCAGCAATACCGCCTGCCAGAGGAAACCGTCGGGAGCGATATTGTGTTCGATCCCGGCGGCATCTTCCGTTTTCCAGGGCCATACCTTATTTAGGGAACCTGTCATAAAGCCCGTGAGCAACGCCAAGGTCACCGCCCGCCACCGGCGCAAGGCGTAGGAAAGCAGACGGGAGAACGACGTGATGCCGATTAGGGCACCCAAGAGAAAAACACCGAGTATCACAAAATTCCAATCTTTCACCGCTTCCATGATAAATGCGTATTTGCCCAGAAGCAGCAGGATGAAACTGCCCGAAATACCCGGCAGAATCATGGCGCAGATGGCGATGGCGCCACAGAGGAAGATGAACCAGAGTGCGGTGGGTGTTTCGGCGGGCGTGGCGGAAGTGATGAACAGCGCCGCAGCCAGACCGAGGATGAAAGAAATCACGGTACGCGTGTTCCATTCCTTGATGTCTCGGGATACGAACCAGACCGAGGCCAGAACCAGACCGAAGAAAAATGCCCATACGAGGATAGGGTAGGCGGATAGAAGCCATGTAATCAATCGTGCGAGAGAGAGCACGCTCAGGACGATGCCCCCGAAGAGGCTTAGGAGAAAGTTACCGTGAATCGCCTGCCAAAAGGCACGTAACTTTCCGGAAAACAACATTTTGATACTTGTGCCATCGATACTTTTGATGGCGGTGAGAAGTTCGTCGTAAACGCCTGTAATGAAAGCGATTGTTCCTCCCGAAACGCCGGGAACCACATCGGCCGCCCCCATGCCCATCCCTTTCAGGAACAGAAGTGCGTAATCTTTGATTGTTCTCGCCATAGTGCTTTTTTTGATGCCGCAAATTTCGGCTAAAAGTTCGGTAAAAAAAACGGAGAGTGCGTTGGGAGGGATATTTGAATTGTATGATATTTGTCTATAGCTTATTATAATATGCATGGGATGTTTTTTCGTCTCGATGCTCCGAGATTTCGTCCTGCGGGAGATTGTCGTCGTCGCTCCCGCACCTATCTTTGTCCGACTTTTAAAAGTTGGTAGAACCCTCATGTTTATGAAACGAGTTTTCGGTATACTTGTGGCTTTCCTTATAGCCACACCCATCTTCGCCCAGAAGGTCCGTCCGCAGGCCGACGATATTCTGGGCACCTATAGTGCCAACGACCGTTCCATGAAAGACAACTATCACCTTAGTTTCTATAAGAACGAGGAGGGCGACTACGAAGCACGCATCATCTGGATGGAGCAGGCCAACGACAATCTGGGCAAACCCCGTACCGATGTCAAGAACAAACATGTCGAGCAGCGGCATATCCCTCTCTCGGAAATGGTGATTGTGCGCGGTCTGCGTTTCGATGCCCGGAACGGAGAGTGGGAAGGCGGCCGGATTTACGATCCCTCTACGGGAAAAACCTACCGTTGTTTCATCGAATTTAAGTCGGATACGCTTATCAAGATGAAGGGCTATGTGGGTTTCAGGATGTTCGGAAAAAGTCTGTATTGGTCTAAGTTGTCTGAATAGATTTTTATGTCAATGGATGTAGGGAAAGCCAAGTACGGCGAGAGGTTCCGCATATACAACCATTATACGGGGGCCGATCGCAGGCTCGAGGTAAAGACGCTTTGCGATATGTTCAACGATATCGCCGAACTTCATACCTATCAGCAAGACTGCAATGTAGATACGCTCAACAAGAAAGGACTGACGTGGATGTTGCGCCGCATGCATCTCTTTATTCCGTGTATGCCGCGTTGGGAAGACAAGGTGATTGTGGAGAGCTGGAATCCGAAAATGGAAGGGCTCTTGGTTCCGCGTATCTATAAGGTGAGTCAAGTGTCGGAAGAGCAGGACCTCTACACGCATTCGTCCAACAGCACGGAGGTGGCCCAAGGGCGTCTGCATGCTTTCGCGATAACCGATTGGATGATTATCAATCTAGAAAGCCGCCGTCCAGAAAGGCCGTTCCCGCAGATGTACGAGATTACGGGNCTGCACGANGAGCCGCTTCCGTTCACACCGAGTCTGTTTTCGCGCGCGGAGGGCAAGACAGGAATCGCTTTGACGGGAGAACCCTTGTATCAAAAGGTGTTCCAAACCCGTTACGCCGACATCGATTTCAATCATCACGTAACCCAGAGTGTCTATATACAATGGATGCAGGAGACGCATCCCATGACATTCCTGCAAACGCACCGTCTGCGGGAACTGGAGATATTGTACGCACACGAAATCAAGCCCGAGAGCGAGATTCGCGTGGAAGTGCGGCAAGAGACCGCCGACCGTTACGCCTATCGTATCGCAAGCTTGAACGGAGAAGTGTCGCATGCGTGGGGACGGTGCGTGTGGGAGGCTCTTGCCGAAATTCCGTCTAAAGGGTAAAGGGGCTCACGAAGTCTTTAAAACGCTCTCCTTTTTGGTCTTTGGCGGAGAGCAGCGGGTCGGGACATTTCCAGTCTATGTTCAGGTCGGGGTCGTTCCAGAGCAGGCAACCTTCGGTCTGCGGCGCGTAGGGGGCGGTTACCTTGTAGGCGAAAACCGTGCCTTCCTCGCGCGCCACGAAACCGTGCGCCATGCCGGCCGGCAGCAGGAATTGCAGTTTGTTCTTCTCGGTCAGCTCCACGCATACGTGCTGGCCGTAGGTGGGCGAACCTCGGCGGATATCCACCGCCACGTCCATCACCGCCCCTCGGATCACCCGCACAATCTTGTCCTGGGCGAAGGGTGGCTTNTGGAAATGCAGGCCGCGCAGCACGTTCTTACCCGATTTGGATTCGTTGTCCTGCACGAAAACATAGTCCAAGCNCGCTTCCTGCCATTTCTTGAGCGAATAGCTTTCCATNAAGTAGCCGCGCTCGTCTTCGAAAACGTCGGGGTGGATGATCACCACCCCGTCGATAGCCGTTTTTTCAATCTGCATGAGGACCTTGTTTTAGATGTGNACACATTCGCCNTAGGCNGCTTCCACNGCTTCGAGGAANGNTTCCGANAGCGTGGGGTGGGGATGAATGGCNTGCATGATGTCCTGCGCCGTGANTTTCTGCTGGCGCACCAGCACGGCTTCGGCAATCATTTCCGTTACGTTCTCGCCCGTCATGTGGCATCCNAACAGAAGNTTGGTCTTGGCGTCGAAAATCACCTTGACGAAACCGTCGCGNCTGCCCATGGCGGTGGCTTTGCCGGAGGCGGTGAAGGGAACGCGNCCCACCTTGATTTCGTAGCCCGCTTCGAGGGCTTTCTTTTCGCTCAGACCCACCGAGGCGATTTCGGGAGACGTGTAGGTGCAGCCCGGAATATTGGTGTAATCCACCGGAACGGGGTTGTGGCCGGCAATCTTTTCCACGCAGACTTTGGCTTCGCGCGAGGCCACGTGTGCCAGGGCCGCCCCGGGCGTGATGTCGCCGATGGCGTAGAGGCCCTCTACGTTGGTGCGTCCGTATTCGTCGGTGACGATCTTGCCTTTTTCCATCTTCACGCCCAGTTCTTCCAAACCGATATTATCGGTGTTGGGCACCACGCCCACCGCCGAAAGCACGATGTCGCATTCGTGCACTTCCTCGCCTTTCTTGGTCTTGATATAGACCTTGCATTTGTCGCCGGCGGTATCTACGCGTTCCACCGAAGACTCCACAAGCACCTTCATGCCGTTCTTGCGGAAACTGCGGCTGAGCTGGGCGGCGGAATCGGCATCTTCCACGGGCACAATCTGCGGCATGAATTCCACCAAGGTAACCTTGGTGCCGATGCTTTGGTAGAAGTGGGCGAATTCCGAACCGATGGCGCCCGAACCCACCACCACCATGCTTTCGGGCTGGGCGGGCAGGTTCATGGCCTGGCGGTAGCCGATAATCTTTACACCGTCCTGGGGCAGGTTGGGCAGCACCTTGCTGCGCGAACCGGTGGCGAGGATGATATGCGAGGCGGTGAAGTCCTTTACCGAACCGTCTTCGTTCATCTTTACCGAAACCGTCTTGTTGGGCTTAAGGGTGGCTTCGCCGGCGATGATTTCCACCTTGTATTTCTCCAAGAGGAAACGCACGCCCTTGCCCATCGTTTCGGCGACACCTCGACTGCGTGCCACGATGGCGGCGAAGTCGGGCTTGATTTCGCCTTCGGTGGCGATGCCGTAGTTAGCGGCGTGTTTGGCGTATTGATATACCTGCGCGCTCTTGAGCAGGGCTTTGGTGGGGATGCAACCCCAATTGAGGCAGATGCCGCCCATTTCGGCGCGTTCCACCACGGCGGTCTTCAATCCTAACTGAGAGGCGCGAATGGCAGCCACATAGCCTCCGGGGCCGCTGCCGATAACGATTACGTCAAAATCCAT
>JAAVBQ010000008.1 GCA_014803485.1 bacterium
TCCGCATAAACAACATATTGTTCCGCTTCTTCCGTAATAACATCAAGCGTATCTATACTCAAGGCTGTTAGTTTACTCCTTTCGTAATAGAAGTAATAACCCGTTTCATTGTATTTGTCAAGCAGATACTTGTTTTTATCTGAACGTTTACGCTCCAAATGTTGCCGCGTTTCGGTGTAGTAAATATACTCCCGGATTCGTTCTTCCTCTATATTCTCATTCAAATTACCCTCTTTATCAAACAGCGGTTCTCCCAACTCGTAACAGTCGAAGGCTCCGCCCGTTCCGGCGACTGCGTTTTTGCCTTCGCCATAACCTCGCATTACCCGACGCACACGCTCGGCAGTGATGCTTTCGGCGTAGTCTTCCATTTCCACAAGGATAAACTTGCGGTTGCCTCCGTCTTGCTTATTTAGGTTCAGCACCGCATGGGCTGTTGTACCCGAACCAGCAAAAGAATCGAGAATAATAGATTGTTTATCAGAACATATCCAACTTATAATTCTGTCAAGAATTTGAACACTTTTTTCGGTATCAAATGTGGTAAACGATCCAGACAACAAAATATCCATCCAGTTATCACTCAACAATTTACCACTTTGAGGTGGTACATAATATTGAATTACATTAGAGCTATTTATGCGGACAAAATCTAATTTTTCATTGGTTGCCATCAAATGATCAATGTAATAATCATCTATTGACATTTGTGAGGCATATTCACTAAGGTATTTTTCATAGTTTTGGGCAGCCTGTTTACCTCTTGACTCCTCCCATCTCCATTGCCCTTTATCCGGAGTTTGTCCAAATAGTGGATAGCGCATTGTTGGGCGATCTGTGCCCCTCCAAAATGTATCCCATTTACCCGATTTGACTTGTTCGTGAGTTTTGGAAAGTTTAGGCAATCTATGGAGTGGAGATTTTGAATACAAGAATATATACTCATGCCCCAATGATAAAGTTTGAACATCATCAAATTGCGCTTGAACATTTTTTACCCCCCTACGAACAGCTATACAATTCCTAAAATTAGCAGGCCCGAAAATTTCGTCCAACAGAAATTTTAGTGATGCAAATTCAAAAACATCAATCGAGATAAAGATTGCCCCATCTTCTGCCAACAATTTATGTAGCAGTTTCAGACGCGGATACATCATACAGAGCCATTTATCGTGACGGCTCAAATCTTCGCCTTGTTTGCCTACAACTTTTTTTAACCAATCCTGGATTTTAGGGTCGTTCACATTGTCATTGTAAACCCATTTTTCGTTGCCCGTGTTATACGGCGGATCTATATAGATACACTTCATGCGCCCTTCGTACTCCGGCAGCAACGATTTCAGCGCCTCCAAATTGTCGCCATGTATGATTTTGTTGCCGCTTTTCGTGGCTGTACGGTCGCCCTCATCCTCTGCCCGAAATCCATACTTGTGCTCCAACACACGATACGGCACATCGTGATGATGATTAACAACCTTATCTTTTCCTATCCAAGTTAGTGTGGGCATAACTATTCCTCAACTATTTTTGGTTCAATAACTTCTTCATCAGACTTTAATTTGTCTGGTGTATCTACGTATATAATTGTTTCTTTATTCTCAATTATCGGTTTGACGGGTATCGTCAATTTCCCTTCTTTTTGGTAATCTCTAGATAACAACTGCCATTGGACAACCACTTCTTTGATGTTATCTTCTGGCTTTACACTTATCTTAAAATCATCAAAATCATTTTTCAATAATTTTGTTTGTTTTGGTCTAAATTCTAATACATTGCGCCATTTTGTCTCAAATAGTTCCCGATCCCTATCTTTTTTATCGTTAATGGATGCTTTGATAACTGGATCCATAAGATAGCTGTCACAATAATGGAAGTTGCAACTTAATTCTTGACAGTTGTCTATCTGTATATAGATTTTATAATCCTCAATAGTCGTAGAGCCAATATTAGAAACTTCAAAATATATATCACACCATCGATAATCAACTTTACATTTTGGGTTGAAAAATGATATAGGCTGAATAGATAGGGGTTGCATAAATGGTCCCCATATACCATTTGTATAGTTTCGTTCTCGCAATTTGTATTTTTTGGTTATACGGAAATACTTAGGATGTAGTGCATTGTCATCATCTAACGATATAGATACATTTACATCTGAATTATCTGCATATTGGCAATTATTTATATACCAATTATAAGTTGACTTTCTTTCTTTTAGTAAATCGACAATATCTTCCCATGAAAATATGTCGATTATAAAACCACCTTTACCGATGTTTTCGACATTCTTTTTTCTAATATACTCCTCAATTTTAGCATCTTTAACAGCCGTAGTGGCAAAGTAAAATGCTTTTAAGGTCGGTTTAAAATTTTTGGCTTTTTCGATTTCTATATCTATCTCTTTTGTTGTAAGTTGTGCTTGTGTGTAATTGTCTTTCCCCTTGCACTGGATACCATAATATTCGGCACCTCCATTAGGGGCTCCATAAATATCAACACCGCACTGATTCTGACCGTTTCGTCCATTGCGTTTAATGGTGTCTGAACAATTCCAAATTTCGCCCCACAATTTCTTACAAAGCAATTCAAAATCTTGCCAATTCTCCGGCGGACGTATTTGTGAAGGCGCTATCATATATATTCTTTATTATCAATTAAATATTTCGTGTCAAATTGAGGCATGTTGCTATCTCAAACAACACCTCCAAACTCGGAAAGGCACAGCTTTATGCTAAGCCTTTCTTTAGTACACAAAAATAGGCAATTATATTGAATAGCCATAGATATTTCAATGTCGGTTATCAACTTAATAAGAATGAAATCGTGGATTGGATATCGCGCTTTGCTACATCCAATTATAATCGAATGGAATACCTCAAACATCCCCTTGGGGGTGGTATATAGGCACCCAAAATGGTTAATAACTTTTCAGCGAAGCACAGAGGTTTACAATTCCAAGCCGAGTTTGTTCACCCTCAAGGCATCCTCCATTCTTTTATAGCATTTCTTGGGAACGTTAAAGAAACAGTTCAGAGATCCAGGGATACGCCGAAATTTGAAGCCACAATGGTGCATAGCCAATATTGCAGTGCCATTGGATACATAGTTTATTCGCCCATTAGTAACCTTATTGAGCAGGCGTTCTACCATATGTTTTAGTCTATAAGACGTATAATCTTCGTTGATCTTATTATATGATGGAACATAGAAATAGCACCTAATTATATCTTGTGCACACATCAACTCTTCAAGATTGAAATCATTAAGATTAACTAGTTTCTGACTGCCTGTTAATCCACCGTAGGTAAGTCCCTTGAGAGTCTTTTCTTTGGATAAGTACGCAAACTCTCTCAACCATGATTCCTTGTTCTGGTTCCAAAAATAATATAGATAATCCTTCTCTTCCATAATATATGTTATTGATAGATTTGAGACATATAACAATGTTAAATAATACATTACACAATAATCATTTCTCGATTATTATCCATTTCCCATTATAATCGCCACCCTGTCTTAACAAAATCCCTTCTGTCCGTAATTTATCGATGATTTTTCTTGTTTGACGTTCACTCAAACCGAGTTTTCTCGCTAATTCAGCTCTGGATATAGAAGGATTGGCTTTTATCAATTCTATTAGTTTTATCACCTCTGGATCGCTCTGGATCACCTCTGGATCACTCTGAATCACCTCTGGATCGCTCTGGATCACCTCTGGATCACTTTGAGCATCTTTCCTTCTCCAAATAACCACCCTAAAATCCTCTTCTTGATAAAACTCAGGTGCCTTAAGCCCATAATTGCGACATTTCTCTATAATGTCCTCCGTGCCTGTACCTACTTTTTCTATATATCCTTTCCAATACATAGGGTCTGCAATCAAAGGATTTGTTGGCAATGATTTGTGTGGCCCTTGGAGTTTCTGCACGGTAAGTCCATATGGCAATTGTCCCGGATTCCAGATCTCAAGTCTATTGCGAAACAACATCACTTGTACACTTGCATTGCTTGTATAGTCTCTATGACACACAGCATTGACAATAGCTTCTTTAACAGCGTCAATAGGCAATTCAGGGTGTGTTGGAACAGATGCGGTATCTCCTTTGTCACGTGTCCCCACCCAATTATCCACACGGCTCATAACAAAATCGGTGGCCTGATCTACCAATTCAAAAACATCACCTCGGTATATCTGGTATGCTGGCATTGGTTTTCTTACAACATCGCCATAAAATTGAACACACTTCACCTCCGACGGGATAAAGTATTTTTGAGGTTTTTTGCCAAAAAGCAAGATAGCCGCATTCGTGATTTTTTCATTCTCATCTATCAAATCAAGATGAACAAGAAGTTCTTTTATAGGAGTATCTACTGTAAGTGGAAAATTCCTTTTTGAACGAGCCACTTGAACAAAACTGCGAATTTTATCTTCATCCAAATCTGCCATTGTTGCCCCATTATCAAAGGATGCATCGAAAGGGCGAAATCTAATAAATTCTTTTTCTTCCAAATAGCGAATCAAAGACGCATAAACCGAAGTACGTAACCCGTCTATATCTACAAATGTTTTGCGAACAATATCACGTTCTACTTTTGTTATCAGTGCCGTTTCTTTCGGATGCCTTTTATCTTCATCTATACCTTTTATGTATATCAGACGACTTTTGTGTAACAACTTGGCTACATCATATTCACGCTCTGTGGGTGAAACCCCTTCCTCGTCCTCATAACCATACTGATTTCCATATAATCCCAAATATATGTCACTCGCTTCAACTTCTTTCAGATATACATGATCAACTGGATATTCATTTGCCGGAACTTCCTCAAAAATAAACGGTTCAAAAAACTTACCCAACAATGCATCTGTCCGGATATAATGACAAAGCATAGCTCGCTCTTCTGCAAACTCACTCTGCACACTACTTATGAATATTCTTATACGTTCCATCCTTATGCTCTGACTATGTATATATATGAGATTCGTCCCCTATAGTTCTATGCCGAGGTGGAGGGTGTCGCGGAGGTTTTGGAGTTCGGGATTGTTCTCCACCATTTTCTGGTATTTCTCCTGCGGGGTGTAAATCAGAGTGTCGGGCTTGAGGCTCTCATCCACTTTCACAACAAAATGTATGGCGCGGTTCTGCAATTTGCCGCGCAGAAAATCCAAGATGTTCTTCTGCCCCTGCGTCAGCGTTTCGGCGGCGTAGCTGTTGGCCACCGTCAGTTCCACGGCATAATCCTTTCCCAAAACGGGTTTGGCCATCGAGAGGATGTTGGCCAGGCCGGGCTGGGCGGTTTGAATGCTCTCGATATAGATTTTCCATTGCTGATCCAGGGCGAATTGACTGAAGTCCTTGTCGGGTTGTGCCGAAGAGAGGGCTTCTTGGGGGTTGGCGTTCTTCGCCTGGGTCTGTGCCGAAAGGCCTTGCAGGGAGGTGGCGCTACGGAAGGGCTTTCCCTGCGGGGCGGGTTGAGGGGTGGGTTGCGGTGTAGGTTGCGGCTGCACCGGCGGCGCAACGGGCTGTGGAGCCGACGACGGAGCGGCAGATGGAGCCGGCGACGGCGCGGCAGGCTGCTGAACTGGCGGTTGCACAGACGGAGCGGGCGACGGTGCAACGGGCTGAGATACAGGTTGCGGTGACGGTTGCGCCGGAGCCTCAACGGGCTTCGCTTGCGACACAGGCGACGGCTTCGGAGCCGCCTCAGGCAACTCCCCCACGCCTGCGCCACGGGCCTCCCCACCCTTCGCCTGCAAAGCCTCGGCCTTAAAAATCCGTATCATCTGCAACAACAGAATCTCCACCAACAAACGCTTGTGGTTACTGTTGCGATACTGCAAATCGCACTGATTGCCATATTCCAGAGCCGAAAGCAACTGCCCTAACGAACAAACCTCGCTCTGTTCCTTATAACGCTGCCGCAAACGCGACGAACTCTCCACAAGCGCCTCGGTCTGCGTTTCCTTCATCATCATCAACGTACGCAAATGCCGGCTCAATCCCCCCACAAACGTCTGTCCGTCAAAACCATTCTCCAACACCTGATTAAACAGGTTCAGCGCCCCCGGCACATTGCCCTGCAGGAAATAGCCGAACATCTCGAAATAGGTTTCGTAATCGAGAATGTTGAGCATGGATATGGTCTGCTTGTAGGTGATGCTGTTGCCCGAAAAGCTCACAATCTGATCGAACATCGACAGGGCGTCGCGCAGACCGCCGTCGGCTTTCTGCGCCACCACGCGCAATGCCTCTTCCTCGAATGCGATGTTCTCTTTCTCGCATATATTCTTGAGGTGTTCCACCATATCGTCGATGGTGATGCGCTTGAAATCGAAAATCTGACAGCGGCTCAGAATGGTGGGGATAATCTTGTTCTTCTCGGTGGTGGCGAGAATGAATTTGGCGTAGGCGGGCGGTTCTTCGAGCGTTTTGAGGAAAGCGTTGAAGGCCTCGGAAGTGAGCATATGCACTTCGTCGATGATATACACCTTATACTTACCTACTTGCGGTGGAATCCGCACCTGCTCCACAAGGGCGCGCATGGCCTCCACATTGCGGTTGGAAGCCGCGTCGAGTTCGTAGATATTTTGGGAGGCGTTCTGAAGAAATCCCTTGCAGGAATCGCATTCGCCGCAGGGTTCCATATCGGGGCCGGGGTTGGTGCAGTTGATGGTGCGTGCCAAGATACGGGCGCAGGTGGTCTTGCCCACGCCTCGGGGCCCGCAGAACAGGAACGATTGCGCCAAATGTCCGTTGCGTATCGAATTTTTAAGTGTTTCGGTGATGGCTTTCTGCCCGATAACCGTGCCGAAAGTGTCGGGGCGGTACTTACGTGCCGATACCACAAAGTCTTCCATAATTCCTCTCTTTAAAACCTGCCAAAATACGAAAAAAAAGTTACTTTTACCTCAAATTTCCGACTTATGATCCGGGTGGACGACATTCGCAAAACATACGAGAACCTGCAAGTGCTCAAAGGCATCGACCTGCATATAGACAAGGGCGCGGTGGTGAGCATCGTGGGGGCTTCGGGCGCGGGGAAAACCACGCTTCTGCAGATTATGGGGAGTTTGGAAAGACCCGACAGCGGCAAGGTCTTTATAGACGGAGTGGATATTTTTTCGCTCAAGGCGAAGGAGTTGGCCCGTTTCCGCAATCGGGAAATCGGGTTTATCTTTCAGTTTCACCATCTTCTGCCCGAGTTTACGGCTTTGGAGAATGTGATGATTCCGGCCCTGATTGCCAAGTGCCCCAAAGGACAGGCACGCAAGAAAGCGGCGGAACTTTTGGATTTCTTGGGATTGGCCGACCGCAGGGAACACAAGCCCGGCGAACTGTCGGGAGGCGAACAGCAAAGGGTGGCCGTGGCGCGGGCGTTGGTGAACAACCCCAAAGTGATTTTCGCCGACGAGCCCTCAGGCAACCTCGACACCGAGAACGCGCTCGCCCTTCACAATCTCTTCTTCGATTTGCGAAAGGAATTCGGCCAGACCTTCGTTATCGTGACACATAACCCCGACCTGGCCGCCGATTCCGACCGCACCGTCCGCATGAAGGACGGCAGCATCCTTGATGCTACGCGTTGATCTTATACTGTTTTTCGTAGTATTTCTGATAGTCGCCCGAGGTGACGTTGCGCAGCCATTCCTCATGGTTCAGATACCAGTCTACGGTAAGTTCCATACCTTGTTCGAAGGTTACGGAAGGTTTCCAGCCCAATTCGTTCACTAATTTGGAGGAATCGATGGCGTAACGCAAATCGTGGCCGGCGCGGTCTTGCACATAGGTGATGAGTTTCTCGGCTTCGCCCTCGGGGCGTCCCAACTTCCTGTCCACAATCGAACAAAGGAGTTTCACCAAAAAGATATTCTGCTTTTCGTTGTGGCCGCCCACGTTATAGGTTTCCCCTTTCCTGCCCTTATGGAAAATGAGGTCGATGGCCGAAACATGGTCTTCCACAAAAAGCCAGTCGCGCACATTCTCGCCCTTGCCGTAGATAGGAAGGGGTTTGTGGTTCCGTATGTTGTTGATGACAAGGGGAATGAGTTTTTCAGGAAATTGATAGCCGCCGTAGTTGTTGGAGCAGTTGGAAATCACCACGGGCAGACCGTAGGTGTGGAAGTAGGCGCGTACCAAGTGGTCGGACGAGGCTTTGGAAGCCGAATAGGGGCTGCGCGGATCGTAGCGCGTGGTTTCGGAGAAGAATCCGTCTTTGCCCAAGGAGCCGTATACTTCGTCGGTGCTGACATGATAGAACAGTTTGCCGTCGAAATTGTCTTTCCATGCGGCGCGGGCGGCGTTGAGCAGGGTGACGGTGCCCACGATATTGGTGCGTATGAACTCCATGGGATTGGATATCGAACGGTCTACATGCGATTCGGCGGCCAAATGTATCACGCCGTCGAAACGGTATTTTTCAAAGAGTTCCGCCACGCGTTTCTCGTCTACGATATCGCCCTTCTCGAAAACATAATTGGGCGCGTTCTCCACATCTTTCAGATTTTCCAGATTGCCGGCATAGGTAAGTTTATCGAGATTCACCACGCGGGTATCGGGATATTTCTTCACCCAGTGACGCACCAAATGCGAACCGATGAACCCGGCGCCTCCTGTAATCAAAACATTTTTCATATTAATATGCTCTAATATTTTTATTTTCCATATAGTTCACAAAAGCCCTGCAAACCGTGCGGTTGCCGCCCGAGGTGGGATAGCGCCCCGTAAAATACCAGTCGCCCGTGTTCCCGGGGCAGGCTTCGTGCAGGTTCTCCACCGTCTGATAAATCACCTCCACTTCGGTCTTCACGCTATCGCCCCGCAACAGACGTGCCACGCGCGAAGAAATCTCCCCTTCCGAAAAAGGTTCGTAAACCGCACAAACGCAGTTGCGCATTTCGGCCACGGGTTTTTCCAACTCCTTGCGGCAGGCTTCGTAGATCTGCGTCAACACAGCCTCCCGCCCGCTTTCCCTGAGCAGGGAAACGGCGGCCTCGAAAGCCACCAATTCGCCCAACTTCGCCATGTCGAAGCCGTAGCAATCGGGATAGCGGATTTGCGGGGCGGTGGAAACCACCACGATTTTTTTCGGGTTCAGACGGTCTAAAAGACGTAGTATATTTTCGTGGAGCGTAGTGCCGCGCACAATCGAATCGTCTACCAGCACAAGCGTGTCGTGTCCCTCGCGCACTTGCCCGTACACCACATCGTACATACGGTTCACCAATCCGTTCCTTTGGTTTTCGTCGGTGATGAAAGCGCGTCTTTCGGCGTCTTTCCAGATAAGCTGCTCCATGCGCGGACGGGAGGAAAGCGCATCGCAAAGCCCCAGAAAAGCCACTTGCGCGGTATTGGGAACGGGCGTAAAAACCGTGTTTCCGAAATCGCCGCCCACGGCCTTTTCCACACTGGAAGCCAAAAGTTCTCCCAACCGCTTGCGTTCGCGGTAGATTTGCGCATCGGTGGCGCGCGAAAAATAGATATGTTCGAAAGAACAGGCCCGCACCTCGTTGGCGGCGGGCAGACAAGGGGTTTCCTCCGCTTCTCCGTTGGGGTGCACGCAGAGGATATGCCCGGGTTTCAGTTCGCGCACCTTTTCGAAGGGCACATCGAAAACCGTTTGTATCACAGGTCTTTCGGAAGCAGCCACCACAATTTCGTCATCTATGTAATAGTAGGCGGGGCGTATGCCGCAGGCGTCGCGCAAGACAAAGCCTTCGCCCGCACCGGTGAGTCCGCCGAACACAAAACCGCCGTCCCATTTTTCGGCCGCCCCGGCAATGGCCTCCCGCAGCGACCGGTCTTTCTTTGCGAGCGCACGGGCGGTGAGTTCCAATACGATACGGGTATCTCCCCGATTGTCGTCATCCTGGATTTGCACACCCGAGCTCCGCAGTTCCTCCACTAAAAAATCGATATTGGTAAGATTGAAATTGCCCGCCATCAGCAGGCTTTGTTCCGCACAAGCACCTTCATGCACCAAGGGATGCAGGTTTTCGGGATTGTTTCTGCCGAATGTGCCGTAACGAAGATGCCCCAAGAATAATTCTCCCTCCAACTGCGGGCCGTTTGCCCCGCAAGCCTGCGCAAAAATATCGTCCACCGCCGTAGCCGAAGGAAATTTCAGGACCTCCGTCCGCGCGGTGCCTTCTCCGAAGCCTCTATAGGCCAAACCCGCTCCGTCCTGCCCTCTGTTGCGCATTTTCGTCATCAACGCATACATACGCACAAGGCCGAAGAACCTCTCCCCGTACTTTTCCGTATAGTAGGCCGAAGGTTTCCGCAACCTCAGGAAGGCAAGTCCGCATTCGTGTTTTATCACTTCGCTCATAACCTACAAACCCGCCGCCAGCACATCGGCGATATGGATACAACCTATATTGAGTTTCTGTTTCTTGATATACGCCTCCATATTGCCCAAACAGGTGGAGTCGGTCGAAACGATATACTCCGCCTGCGTAGCCAGCGCATTGTTGAGTTTCTGCCGTGTCATGGCCACCGATATCGGTTCGAAACCCAGGCTGAACATACCGCCGAAGCCGCAGCATTGGTCGGTCTTGTCCATTTCTATCAACTCGAGCCCCTCCACATTCTTGAGCAACAGGCGCGGTTCTTCCGAAAGGCCGTATTCGCGCAGGGCGGCGCACGAATCGTGATAGGTTACCTTGTGTTCGAATTTCGCCCCAACCTTCACCACACGCAATTCGTTGACGATATAGTCGGTGAATTCATAGATACGGTTCCGGAGATTGCGGTATTCCAGATGCAGGCCCGTGTTGTGAAACAAGTTCTGACAATGATTCCTGAGGTATCCCACGCACGAGGCCGACGGGCAGACTATCGGAAGCGATGAGGAAAACGCCTCGATGAACTTCTCGCCTATTTCCTTCGCCTCGTCCCAATAGCCGTTCTTGAAGGCGGTTTGCCCGCAACAGATAGGCTCGGAGCGATAACTCACCTCCACCCCCAGATGTTCCAACACCTTGATGGCGTTGAAAGCCGTTTGCGGATAGAGCTGGTCGATACAGCAGGGAACAAAGAACTCAACCTTCCTTTTTTCCATAGCGCAAGCGGAAACTTAGGCGTTGACGGGATTTTCCGGATTTCCGGCAGCGGAATCCTCGGCTTTTCTTTCCGGCTTCATCTGCGGGAAGAACAAAACGTCCTGGATGGATTTCGAATCGGTCATAATCATACTCAGGCGGTCGATACCGATACCCAGACCTGCGGTGGGGGGCATACCGAATTCCAAGGCGCGGAGGAAATCTTCGTCGAGCACCATGCTTTCCTCGTCGCCGCGTTTACCCAGTTCGAGCTGCGCCTCAAAACGTTCGCGCTGGTCGATGGGGTCGTTGAGTTCGGAATAGGCGTTGCAGAGTTCCTTGCCGTTGCACATGGCCTCGAAACGCTCGGTGAGACCGGGTTTGCTGCGGTGTTTCTTGGTGAGGGGCGACATTTCCACGGGGTAGTCGTAGATAAAGGTGGGCTGAATGAGTTTCGACTCGCAGGTTTCGCCGAAAATCTCGTCCACCAGTTTGCCTTTGCCCATAGAGTCGTCTACGGCCACGCCCAACGACTTGGCCGTCTTGCGCAAAGCATCCTCGTCCATTTGCGACACGTCGATGCCCGTGAAATGTTCGATGGCCTCGAACATCGTATAGCGTTTCCAAGGACGTTTGAAATCAATCACATTCTCCCCTACTTTCACCTGTGTGCTGCCGTGCAGGGCCAAGGCCACCTTCTCCACCATTTCTTCCACCAAGTTCATCATCCATTCGTAGTCCTTATAGGCCACATAGAGTTCCATTTGGGTGAATTCGGGATTATGGAAGCGGTCCATGCCTTCGTTGCGGAAATCTTTGGAGAACTCGAACACGCCTTTGTAGCCGCCCACGATAAGGCGTTTGAGATAGAGCTCGTCGGCGATACGCAGGTAGAGCGTGGTATCCAAGGTGTTGTGATGGGTCTTGAAAGGACGGGCGGCGGCACCTCCGTAGAGGGGTTGCAGAATGGGGGTCTCCACCTCCAGATAGCCCTTTTCGGCCAAGAAATTACGCATGGTGTTGACCAAAAGGGTGCGTTTCACAAAGGTTTCGCGCACCTGCGGATTCACAATCAAATCCACATAGCGCTGCCTGTATCGCTGTTCGGGGTCGGTGAAGGCATCGTAGGTCTTGCCGTCTTTTTCCTTTACCACGGGGAGAGGGCGGAGCGATTTGCTAAGCATGGTGAAGCTCTTGACGTGAATGCTCACCTCGCCCATCTTGGTAACGAATACAAAACCCTTCACCCCCACAATATCACCTATGTCGCTGAGTTTCTTGAAAACGGTGTTATAGAGGGTCTTGTCTTCGCCGGGACAGATTTCGTCTCGGTTGACATAGAGTTGGATGCGTCCCGTATCGTCCTGCAGGCCGGCGAAGGAGGCGGCGCCCATCACTCGGCGGCTCATGAGGCGTCCGGCGATGCTCACCTCTTGGAAAAGGGTGTTGTCTTTCGGAAATTTCTCCAAAATCTCGGCGGCCGTGGCGTTTACTTCGAATGTGGGAGCGGGATAGGGATCGATGCCCATCTGCTCGAGGGTTTCCTTGGCCTGACGGCGAAAAATCTCCTGATCGGTCAATTCCATATTGTTTACTATTTATTATTTACTATTTGCACTATCGGGCAAACTGCGAAGGTAATAAAATTAAGCGGTCTATCGAAATGGGTAGGACTTCTCTAAAAAAAGTAGTAAGTTTGTCGGTTTTAGGGGAATTTCGTTTTCACGAAACTTCCTGCAAAAACGCAGAAAGATGAATATGCAACCCGTCACGCTTAAAGACAAGCAATTCAAGCCGTATATTCCGGCCGACGAACTGCAGCGAATCGTGGCCCGCCTGGGCGAACAAATCAGTTCGGACTACGCAGGCAAAAGTCCCGTCTTCCTCATTGTGTTGAACGGGGCTTTTATGTTTGGCGCCGATTTGATGAAACACATCGACCTCACCTGCCGTGTGTCGCTCATCAAAGTGAGCAGTTACCAAGGCATGCAGAGCACCAACACCGTTTCCGAGCTCATCGGGCTCAACGAAAGCATCGAGAACGAAGACGTGGTGATTGTGGAAGACATCGTCGATACGGGTGTCACAATGGACCATTTGTTGAGCACGTTCAAGGACAAGAAGCCTAAAAGCCTCGCCATCTGCAGCTTGCTTTTCAAGCCCGACAAATTCACCAAGAACTTCAAGATCGATTATATCGGCAAGTCCATCCCCAACGAATTCGTGGTGGGATACGGCTTCGACTACGAGGGTTACGGACGCAACCTTCCATGCCTATACAGCGTTAAGGAATAAATCTTTAGAGTTATGCTGAACATTGCGCTTTTCGGCCCTCCGGGGGCGGGCAAGGGCACGCAGTCCGAGAAACTGATTGCCAGATATGGTTTGTTCCATATCTCCACGGGCGATATGTTGCGCAAGGAAATTGCCTCGGGCTCGGATTTAGGCAAGAAAATAGACGAGGTCATCTCGGCCGGACACTTGGTTTCCGACGAGTTGATTATGAGTATTATCCGAAAAACTCTCGCCGAAAATCCTCACGAGAAGGGCATTCTTCTCGATGGCTTTCCCCGCACACTTTCCCAAGCCGCCCTGCTCGAGGAGCTGTTCGACGAACTGCACCTGCCTTTTTTCGGCATATTGAGCCTGGACGTGCCACGCGAAGAACTCCTCGCCCGCATCGTGAACAGGGGAAAGACCTCGCACCGCAACGACGACAACGAGGCGGTGTTCGAGGAAAGGCTCAGGGAATACGAACAGAAGACCCTTCCCGTGGCGCGCTATTTCGAGAAGAAAGGCAAGTATCACGTGGTGAGCGGCACCGGTACCTTGGACGAAATTTTTGAACGTTTGGTCCGTCAAATTGAACGTCAAATTGAACAGAAATGAATGTAAATCCCTCCATAGAAGACGTAAAGGCCGCCCTCGGCCATGTGCAGGACCCTGAATTGGGCAACGATCTGGTGAGTCTGAACATGATCCGCAACATCGTGATCAAGGGCAAGACCATCGCTTTCGATTTGGTGCTCACCACGCCGGCCTGTCCGCTCAAGAAAGTGATGAGCGACAATTGTCGGGAAGCTATCGCCCGCTATATTTCCCCCGACTTTGAGGTGGAAATCAACCTCACCTCCGAAAAAGCCGCTCCGGCGCAAACCGATTTGAGCCAGTTGAAAAAGGTGCGGCATATCGTTGCCGTGGCTTCGGGAAAAGGCGGCGTGGGCAAGTCGACCGTAGCGGCCAACCTGGCGCTGGCATTGGCCGCGCAGGGCAAGAAAGTGGCGTTGGTGGATGCCGATATCTACGGTCCGTCCATTCCCACCATGTTCGGCATCGAGAACGAACAACCCCAAGGGGTGGAGATGAACGGACAGACTCTTTTGCTGCCCTTTGAGAAATACGGCATCAAGCTTATGTCGATTGGCTTTTTCGTAGACCCCGACAAAGGTCTTCTGTGGCGCGGCCCGATGGCTGCCAACGCCTTGCGGCAGCTTTTTACCGAAACCTATTGGGACGAAATAGATTATATGGTGGTGGATTTGCCGCCTGGAACGGGCGACATTCATATCTCGCTGGTGCAGATGTTGCCTTTGAGCGGCGTGGTGATGGTTTCCACCCCGCAGGAAGTGGCCGTGGCCGATGTACGTCGCGCAGTGCAGATGTTCCGCGAGGTGAAGGTGCCTATCTTGGGCATTGTGGAAAACATGGCCTATTTCGTGCCCGAGGATATGCCCGAAAAGAAATACTATATCTTCGGCAAGGATAGGTTCGAAGCCTATTTGAAAGAAACGGGCTTCAACCTGCTCGCGCAGATTCCCATGACCGAAGCCACGGCATCGGCGGGTGACGCGGGTATGCCGGTGGTGTTGCAGAACGACAACCTCATCGGTGCGGCGTTTATGGAACTCGGCCAAACGGTGGCCGGTCTGCGCGCCTAACGATACGATTAAAAAACAAACAACCATGAATAAGCAAGAAGTAGCCGAAAAGGTAAAGAAGATTATTGAAGAAAGACTCCGTCCCGCCCTGCAGATGGACGGCGGTGACATCACTTTCGAGGAACTCACCGACGATATGGTGGTGAATGTGCGTCTGCACGGCGCCTGCGGCACCTGTCCCCGCGCCCAGATGACCTTGAAACAGGGCGTGGAAGTGGCTATCCGCTCCGAAATTCCCGAAGTGGTGGAAGTGAACGCCGTAGGTTTCTAAAACAATGGTCACCGAAAACCCCACGCTCCACACGCTCTTGAGCCATAGGAGCATCCGAAAATATCAGGACAGGGACATTCCGCAGGATGTTCTCGACAAGATTCTGGAAGCCGGCATCCGCGCCTCCAACACGGGCAATATGCAAGTGTACAGCGTGGTGGTGACGCGAAGCGCGGAGATGAAGGAGAAGCTTTCGCCCCTGCACTTCAACCAGCCCATGATCAAGCAGGCGCCGGTGGTGTTGACCATAGCCGCCGACGTGCAGCGTTTTCATCATTGGTGTGCCATTCACAAGGCGGAAAAATCCTACGACAATTTCCTGTGGTTCGTGTGCGGTTGTATCGATTCCACCCTCTTCGCACAGAATATCGCCGTAGCGGCCGAGTCCTACGGTCTGGGATTGTGCTTTTTGGGAACCACCCTCTACAATGCCGAGGAAATCGCGCAGGTGCTGGAGATGCCCGAAGGGGTGATACCTATCAACACCATTACATTAGGATATCCCGCCGAGAACCCTCCCCTCACCGACCGTCTGCCCCTCAAGGCCGTAGTACACGACGAGAAATATCGTGCCGAAACCGATTGGGACATTCGCGACCTCTACTATCAGATGGATCATAGTGATTTTACGAAAAAACTTTTAGAAGAAAACGCTTTGCCCAACCTCGCGCAGATTTTCACCACCAAACGCTATACCAAGAAAGACAATATGGCGATTTCCGAAAAGCTGCTCGCTTTCCTCAAGCGCGGCGGTTTCATGCAAACGTTTTGATGATGTGCCGAATATGGAACTAAACTATTCCCTTCAACCTTTGGAATGGGCCTTGCTGGCCTGTATGGCGGTGACGGCGTTCATGCTCATCCGTTTCTACCTTATGGTCTATTCCAAGGTCTACCGCTACAAACCGCCGCAACCCACGCAGGAGAAACACCCCGTTTCGGTGGTGCTTTCGAGCAAAAACGAATACGAAGCCCTCAAGAAGAATCTTCTTTTCTGGCTCGAACAGAAATATCCCGACTTCGAAGTGGTGGTGGTGTATGAGGAAACCGACGAAGACGTGTCGCAGCTGCTCAAGGAGTTCGAACGCCGCTACGACAAACTCGTTATCATCAACACCAACCAGAGCATCAACTTTTTCGACGAACAGAAGTTCTCGCTCTCCATAGGCACCAAGTCGGCGCACAACGAATATGTCATCATGACCCATCCCGAATTCCGTCCCGATTCGGAATATTGCATCGACCATATTCAGGCCGCTTTCACGCCCGAAACCCAGGTTGTGGTGGGACAGGCCATCTTTACCGAACGCAAGAAACGTTTTTGTTCGTATTCCTTGTTCCGTATGTTGGAACAGAGCCTGCAATATCTCGGATTCGCCATAGACGGAAAGGCCTTTACGGGACGTCAATGCCTTCTGGCCTACCGCAAGGATTTCTTTCTCGAACACCGGGGATTCTCGGACAGTTACGCCTTGAATTGCGGCGGCTTCGACCGCTTCGCCAACCGCATCACGTCCCCGCGTATGGTAAATGTGCAGACCTCGCCCGAATCGCGGGTCAAATACACCCGCACCCTCACCTTGCGCGAGGTATTGCGTCAGGAGCGCTGGTACCGCAACACTCTCGCCGCCTCGCACACCACGCCCCGCCGGGAAACACGCGCCTACCGCTTCTTCAACAATCTCTACATTCTGTTCTTTGTGCTCGGTATTGTGTATTTTGTGAAGATGTGTCTGCCCGTGCAGCCCGAAGCCGTGCCCCTGTGGGCGCTTGTCTTTGTGTTTCTGGGATTGTGCAAGTTCATCACCCAGGCGGCGGTGATGCAGAAGGCGGCCAAGTCGTCGGGCTACGGAACCCTTTGGTTCATGCTTCCCTTGTATGCGATTTTATCGCTATTTTTGCAAGTTGCCCTTTGGGGAAGAAAACGCAGGCGTTGATGAAGAGCCGGGACGAGAACAAGTTTACCGAATGGGTGCGCCGCTATCACGATTCCCTCTTTCAATTCGTTTTGAAAAGAGTAAACGACGAGACCGAGGCCGAAGACTTGTTGCAGGAAATTTATACCAAGGCTTTCAATCATTTCGATTCGTTCAACCCGCGCTATGCTTTCAGCACATGGATTTTTACCATTGCCGAAAACACCTGCATCGACCATTTCCGCCGCAAGAAGCAACAGAAGAAAAAGCAGGAAGGATGGGCGAAAACCCGCCCCGCCGAAGAAAAGGAAGAGCCCCACAAACGGCTTTTGCTGCCCGATGCGGGGGAATTGGCCGCCTCCCTGCCCGAAAAATATAAGACGGTGTTCGTTCTACGTTACAGCGAGGGCATGAAATATAAAGACATAGCCCAAAAGACAGGCATTCCGATGGGTACGGTGAAGACCTATCTTTTTAGAGCGAAGACCGCGTTAAGCACCACTCACAAAAAACGGAAAAGAGAAGATGCGTAAGTTGGACTGGTATATCATCAGGAAGTTTCTCGGATCGTTCTTTGCATCCATTGCATTGATAATCATAATTGTCATTGTATTCGATATATCGGAGAAAGTAGACAAGTTCATCGAAAAGGACGCTCCGTTCCGGAGTATCGTCTTCGACTACTATGTCAACTTCATTCCGTACTTCATCAATATGTTCAGCTCGCTGTTCATATTCATCTCGGTGATTTTCTTCACCACCCGCATGGCGCAGAACACCGAAATCCTGCCTGTGCTCTGTTCGGGAATAAGCTATCGGCGGCTGATGGTGCCTTATATTATCTGCGCGGTGTTCATCGGCACCCTCAATCTTGTGCTGGCCAATTTCGTGATTCCCGACGTAAACAAGGCGCGTATAGAATTCGAGCGGACCTATGTGAAGAATCCCTACCACAACACGCACAGCAACATTCATCTGCAATACGACTCCACCACCTACTACTATGTGGAAAGTTTCGACAATTCCAACGATATGGGGCACCGGTTCTCGCGCGAAGTAATCGAAGGCAACCGATTGGTGTCGAAAATCAATGCGCAGAACATCCGCTACGATTCGGCGCGGAATGTGTGGAAGCTGATTGACTACAGCGAACGCGTGCTCACACCCGAAGGCGAAACATTCACAAAGGGGAGCTATAAGGAAATGGAACTTCCGGTGCATCCCATCGATTTCGCCGCCGATTTCGTGAAGGTGGACGAGATGAATTACCGTGAGTTGAACCAACTCATCCAACAGGAAAAGTTGCGGGGCGGCGAATTGGTTTCCGTCTATCGTTTCGAGAGGCTGCAACGTTTCCTGCACCCCCTGCTGGCCATTATCCTCACCTTGATGGGATTTTCCCTCTCCTCGGCCAAAACCCGCAACGGCATGGGCAAGAACCTCGCCGTGGGCATTGCGTTGGCTTTCACTTTCATTCTATTCCTGCAGATGTCGCAGGCCTTTGCCGTATCGGCCGTGATGCCGGTGTGGGCGGCGGCGTTTCTGCCCATTTTCCTCTACGGTATCGTGACGGTGTTCCTGATTCGTTTCGCACAAAAATAAATTTCCGTGCCATGCGTGCCAGATTGCTCAACGATGCTTATTTGAGATTGATGAAGGGACGGCTCGAGAAGATAGAACGCTTTTCGAGTGCGGCGGGCGAGGTGCAACGGGCCCAACTCCGCTATCTGGTGGAACGGGCCGCCGATACCGAATACGGCAGGCGCTATGGTTTCGATGCCATCCGCACGGAAGAGGATTTCCGCAGGAAAGTGCCTCTCATCACCTACGAGGGCTTGCAGGATTATGTGGAAAGATTGATGCGGGGGGAGAATTATCTGCTTTGGCCGGATAAAATCACCTCTTTCGCCAAATCGTCGGGAACCACCCGTTCCAAAAGCAAGTATATTCCCGTAAGCCGCGAGGCTTTTCAATACTGCCATATACGCGGCGGGAAAGATCTCTTTGCTCTCTATATCAGGGAACACCCCGAAAGCGGGATATTCTACGGCCGGAACGTGTCGTTGGGCGGCAGCCTGCACCCTAGTCCGCAGGCCGGCATCGTCTGCGGCGATGTATCGGCGCTCATCACCTGCAATCTCCCGTTCTGGACCGGTTTCCGCCGCTCCCCGCGCCGCGAAATCGCATTGCTGCACAACTGGGAAGATAAGTTGGAGGGTATGGTGAAAGACACCCTGCACCGCGATGTGCGTGGCTTTCTGGGGGTGCCGTCCTGGATGATGCTCTATTTGGAGAGAACCTTGGCGGCTTCGGGAAAAGACACCTTGCGCGAGGTATGGCCGAACATGGAACTCTTTGTGCACGGCGGTGTAAGTTTCGACCCATACCGCACGCAATTCAAGGCCTTGATGGGCGAACCTTTCCGCTATTTGGAAACCTATAACGCCTCGGAGGGATTTTTCGGCATACAGGATTCGCTTTCGCAACCCGACATGCTTCTGATGCTCGACTACGGCATCTATTACGAATTCGTTCCGGTGGAGGAAACCGAGAAGGAACAGCCCCGGGCCGTAGGCATAGAAGACGTGGAGGTGGGACGGAACTACGCCCTGGCCATCAGCAGCAATGCAGGTCTGTGGCGTTATCTGATAGGCGACACGGTGATGTTTACCTCCGTAAGACCCTACCGCTTCAGGATAAGCGGCCGCACCCGGCATTTCATCAACACATTCGGAGAAGAACTGATTGTGGAGAATGCCGACAAGGCGCTCTCGGCCACCTGCACGGAAACAGGCATAGAAATACGCGACTACACCGCCGCACCCGTATTCTTAGACAACCGCAACCGCGCCTGTCACCAATGGTTGGTGGAGTTTGTCTCCGAACCCGCCGACCTGCGGGATTTTTCCCTGCGTCTGGACAAACATCTCAAAGAGGTGAACAGCGACTACGAAGCCAAACGGTCGCACGACCTGATGCTGAAACAGCCTCAAATCATTCCCTTGCCGCAAGGCACGTTCCTGCGTTGGCTGGAAGCCAAAGGGAAACTGGGCGGGCAGCACAAGGTGCCCCGCCTGAGCAACAACCGCGAACTGGCAGACGAAATCCTGTCTTTGGCCGGTCTGTCGGACCCCGAAACGAAAAATGCCTAACTTTGCACCTATGGCGAATGCAGAGAGAAAAACGGTAAAGGATTGGGTGCTCCGCTTCTGGAACTGGAGGGGGCGGAACTATGTGCTGATTCTGCTGTTTTTCGCGGCCTGGTTCTTCTTTCTTTCGCCCAACACGCTCTTCACACAGATAAGGGCGCGGCGGGAAAACCGCGAGATGAAACGGATGCGCGACTTCTATCAACACGAAATCAAACACAACGAAGAAGAAATCGCCCGGTTCAAGAACGATCCCGATTTTGTGGAAACCTACGGTCGGGAGAATTATCTCATGAAAAAACAGAACGAGGATATTTATCTTTATGTGGAGGAATAGCGGTTTTCCCGCTCAGGGATCCACGTCTATCACCACCCGCACCGCACGGAAAGCCGTATCGGCATAGAAATCATCCAATACCTCCTGCACGCTCTTCTTCATGGCCTCGCTTTGCGGCGAACGTTCCAATTTTATCAGAATTTCGCGGATATAATAGAGATTGATGCGGCCCACCATCGGAAATTGCGGTCCCAATACCCTTTCCCCCAGCTTGATGCGCAACATCTCCGCCAAAGCGGCCGAAGCCCGTCCCACCAGATTTTCGTCCTTGTGACGCACGCTCAAGCGGACGAGCCTGTAAAAAGGCGGGTATTTGAACGTAAGCCTTTCCTGCAACTGCGTGGTGTACATGGAGGCATAGTCGGAATTCATCACCTCCTGAATAACGGAATATTCCGGCTTATGGGTCTGAATCACCACCTCGCCGCCTCCGCCCTTGCGTCCCGCACGCCCGCTCACCTGCGTCATCAGATGGAAACTGCGCTCGTAGGCACGGAAATCGGGAAAGGAAATCAAGCCGTCGGCATCCACAATGCCCACCACGCCCACATTGTCGAAATCAAGCCCTTTGGTAACCATCTGCGTGCCCACCAGAATATCGGTCTTGCGGTGCTCGAAATCCTCGATGATGCGGCGGTAGGAATCCTTGGCGCGTGTGCTGTCCAAGTCCATGCGCGCCACTTTGGCCTCGGGAAAGAGCAGATTCAAGTCTTCTTCTATACGCTCGGTGCCGAAGCCTTTCAGCCGCATCTGCGCCCCGCCGCATTGCGGGCAGAGGTGGGGCGCGGCTTCGGTGTGGCCGCAATAATGACACATCAGCACATTCTGATATTTGTGGTAGGTGAGCGTGACATCGCAACGCGGACAGACGGGCACGTGGCCGCAATCGGCGCATTCCAGACGATGCGAGAAGCCGCGCCGGTTCTGAAACAGGATAATCTGCTTGCCCGCCTGCAGGGCCGCGTTCATCTTCTCGACCAAGAGCGATGAAAAGTTATTGCCCTGTATGGTTTTCCGTTTCTTCTCCTCGCGCAGGTCGGCCACCCACACCTGCGGCAGACGCACGTCGTTGTAGCGCGTGAAGAGCGTGGCCAAGGCATATTTGCCGTGAAGGGCATTGTAATAACTTTCGAGGGAGGGCGTGGCGGACCCCAACACGGTCTTGGCGCCGTGCAGATGTGCCAGATAGATGGCTGCGTCGCGGGCCTGATATCGGGGTGCGGGGTCTTGCTGTTTATAAGAAGTTTCGTGTTCTTCGTCCACCACCACCAGCCCCAAATTCGTGTAGGGAAGGAAAAGTGCCGAACGTGCGCCTAAAATCACTTGGTAGCGACGGCCTGTCTGTTGCCATATCTCCACTTTCTCGGCTTCGTTGTAGCGGGAGTGATAGACTCCCACCGTATCGCCGAAATACTTGCGCAAACGATTTATCATCTGCGTGGAAAGCGCAATTTCGGGCAAGAGGAAAAGTGCCTGCTTGCCCTGCGCCATCACCTCCTGAATCAGTTTGATGTAGATTTCGGTCTTGCCGCTCGAGGTGACGCCGTGCAAAAGACAGACGTTCTTTTCCTGCAAACCTTCTTTGATGGTGTCGAAAGCCTTTTGCTGGGCGGGAGAGAGGGTGATAGCGGGGGGGCAGGCGGCGCTTTCGGGGGCGGGTTTCAAACGGCTCTGCGTTTGTTTGCGGGTATCGAAGACCCCCTTTTTGACCAGCGTCTGCAGCGCCGCCTGCCCCCCTTGCGCTTTCTCCAGAATCTTGGCACGCGGCACCCAACCCTCCACTGCGGCGGGGAACATGGCCATATAAGCCAACAGCACGTCCAACTGCCGCGAGGAATGTTTCTTCTCCACCGTGTCGAAAAGCGCATGCTGGGCATCGGGTTGGCCGAGATAGGTTTCCGACCAACGTATATACATTTCTTCCAACGGCTTGTAGCGTTGCTCGATTTCTTCCTTCACCAATACCGCCCCACCCTCGCGCAAGCCCCGCACCAAAGGAAACACCTTGGCCTGCGAAGCCGCCCGCGAAGCCTCCTCCATCGTCATCTCGCCCCGTTGCGCCAAAACCGACAGAATATCCATCTGCCTCTCGTCGAAACCCGACACATCGCCGTCGAAATCGGGATTGAGCACAAGTTTGGTCTCGCTGTCGAGCTTGAAACCCGACGGCAGGGCACAGGCCATCACATCGCCCTGTGTACAGAGATAATAATCGGCCATCCACCGCCAGAACTCAAGCTGCACGGCATTGACCACGGGTTCGGTGTCCAACACCGATATAACCTGTTTAATCTGCACGTTTTCGGGTGCGGTGTGGTGCACATCGCGCACGATACCGGCATATAACTTGCCGTTGCCCAACGGCACACAGACCCGCACGCCTTCCTTCACCTCCGGAACCATGTCGGCGGGCACCTCGTAGCAGAAAACTTTCCGCAGGGGCACAGGGAGGATGACATCGACGTATGTGGGCATAGGAAAACAGGGTTTTAGAAGCGAAGATAGTGAAAGTCGTGAAATTTCATTACCTTCGCCTTTTACTTTATCTAATTTTATGCGATACAACACTTCAAGAAGAGCGCTTGTTTTTCCTGAATACGGAAGAGGCATTCAAGACATGGTGGAACACGCCGTAGGCCTCTCTTCCAAAAGCGCCCGCAACTGCGCCGCGCAGACGATTCTCCGCTTCATGCGTGCCCTCAACCCACAGGTAATGGAGCTGGACGACTATATGCACAAGCTCTACGACCAACTCATCATCATGTCCGATTTTAAATTGGACATCGACAATCCCTATCCCACTCCTCCCAAAACGGGACAGGTGCGCCAGAACAAGCCTTTCCATTATCATCCTGCCAACATCCGTTTCCGCTACTACGGCAAAACTCTCGAGGCCATGATCCGCAAGGCTACCGAAATGCCCGACGGAGACAAGAAAAACGCCTATCTGAACCTGATTACCGTTCAGATGAAAAAGTCGTATTACCTCTGGAACGCCGATATCCTGAGCGACGATATGGTGGCCGAGCATCTGCGTATCCTTTCGGACGGGAAGCTGGTTTACACCGAAGCCATGCGGGGCGAGGTATACTCTTCGTTCTACGACAAACCGAGCTTGGAACGTAAGAGTAAGTATATCAATGTAAGCGCTTACGAAAATACGCCGAGGCGTCCCTACAGCAACGGTTATAACAGCTACGGAAACCGCAGCTACGACCGAGGGGGATACAACAAAGGCTACTACAACAACGGAAGGGATTACAATAAGGGAAGTTACGGCAACAACGGCTATAACAACAATGGTTATGGCAACAACGGTTATAATAACGGCGGCTACAACAGCGGCTACAACAATGCGCAGGGCAACGGCGAAGGCTATATAAACCGCAAGCCCCGTTACTACAATAACGATAACAAGGACAACCGTTCCTACCAACCCAACCGTTTCAAGAAAAGACCCTATCAATCCTAAACACCGCTATCGTGAGTTCGTTTTCGATTACAGGGGGGCGCAAACTGCACGGGAGCATCGTGCCCCAAGGCGCCAAGAACGAGGCATTGCAGGTTATCTGCGCCTGCCTGATTACGCGCGAAAAAGTGGTGATAGACAACGTCCCTCTTATCCGCGATGTACTCAAACTCATTGAGTTGATGCAGTCCTTGGGCGTAGAGGTGGAACGTCTGGGCGAACATACCTTTTCTTTTCAGGCGACGGAAATCAACCAAGACTATCTACATACCGAGGAGTTCCGCCAACAGGCGGGCAGCCTGCGGGGTTCGGTGATGCTTGCCGGCCCGCTTCTGGCGCGTATCGGGTATGCGATTGTTCCCCAACCGGGAGGCGACAAAATCGGCCGCCGGAAATTGGACACACACTTCATTGGTTTCGAACATCTTGGTGCCAAGATAGATTACGATGCCACACTCCATGCCTATGTGGTGGAAGGACGCCGGTTGCAGGGACGCTATATGCTTCTGGACGAGGCTTCCGTGACGGGCACCGCCAATATCATCATGGCCGCAGTGCTCGCCAAGGGCGAGACGGTGATTTTCAACGCCGCCTGCGAGCCCTATATCCTGCAACTATGCCGTATGCTCAACCACATGGGCGCACAGATTTTCGGAATAGGCTCCAACCTGCTTCATATTAAAGGAGTGTCGGAACTGCACGGCACGCAACACCGCCTTTTCCCCGATATGATTGAAATCGGGAGTTTTATCGGAATGGCGGCGATGACTGCCAGCGAAATCACGGTGAAAAACGCGCAGAACGGCTACGCGCTCGGCATGATTCCGCAGGTATTCAAGCGCCTCGGCGTTTACAGCGAATTCCGTGGCGACGACCTCTATATTCCCGCGCAAGAACACTATCAGATAGAAAGTTCGCGCGACGGTTCCATCCTCACCATCGCCGACGCTCCCTGGCCCGGCTTCACGCCCGACCTCATCAGCATCGCGCTGGTCACCGCCACCCAGGCCAAGGGCAGTGTGCTCATCCACCAAAAGATGTTCGAAAGCCGCCTGTTCTTTGTAGACAACCTCATCAGCATGGGGGCCAAAATCATCCTCTGCGACCCGCACCGTGCCACCATCATCGGCTTAGACAGAGAATCTCCCCTGCACAGCATCGACATGGTATCGCCCGACATACGCGCCGGCGTTTCGTTGCTTATCGCGGCCATGTCGGCCGAGGGAATCAGCACCATTCACAACATCGAGCAAATCGACCGCGGCTACGAACGCATCGAGGAACGGCTCAATTCCCTCGGGGCGGACATCAAACGTCTGTAGGCTTTTTCGCGTTCTTTTTCTTGGCAAACGGATCCACGCTGAATTGGTAGCGGTATCCCACCATAGCCTGAAATTCAAAATCGTTTTTCCTCGTGGAGGAGAAAGCGTTGTTGAGGCGCGTGGAGATATTGAAATCGAAGTGGTGGGCCTTCTTGAGCGTGTAATTCAGGTTCAGACGCATTCCCCATATTCCCGATTCGGCCTGTTTGGCACATACATCTATATAATAGCTGCACGAGGCCGAAGCCAGCAAGGTCTTGTCGAAGAAACCTCTCGAAAGCGAAACCGACGGACCGATGCCGTAGCGGAGGGGCTGTCGGCCGCCCTGCCTGCGGTCGAGGCGGGTGCTGACGCTCAGGGCCGACTGCAGGCGGTAGTCGCCTCCCAATACTATGCTGTGACGCAGGTTTCCGTAAAGGTAATCGCTGAAATCTTTCTGCACATTGAGCCGCGAACTCTGATACGAGAAATCCAGACCCGCTTCCTGCGCCCGCTTGGCCTGCGGCGAAGTACGGAAAGTGAATACCCATTGCGCCTGTTGGGAAATCTGACGGAAAGGCACCGTGTCGAAATCCTGCACGAACGGATCGTCGGGGCGTGTCAAGTCTATGGGTTTGCTTTGGGTGTAGGAGGTGAAATTGGAGTAGCTGGCCGATGTGGTGAAATTCTCGTTGATGCGGAAGTTGGCGTAGGCCGAGCCCACCACACGGTCGGTGCGGTTCTGTTGCGAGGATGCGAGATCGTCGTGCTGCCAACCGATTTCGGCGCGCACGTCGGCAAACGAAAAAGTATGCGCGAACGAAAGCACCAGATTCTCGAAATCCTGATTGAAATAGTAGGCTCCCATCGTGCGGTATTCGGGCGAAATACGTTCGTAGGCAAGATTCAGCCACTTATATGCAATTCCTGCCTTGACGGCCGTGGACCACGAGGCCGAAGGGTTGCGCCGAGGATGCCGCCTGGTCTTCTCGGCCGACAAATCGCTGATATAGTTGCTGAAACCCGCCTGCCCCTGCAAGTATAAATCTTTAAAGAGCGTGAACGAAAAATCCAGCGCAAGCACGTTGTTGGCCTGTGGAGAGAGGGTTTCCCTCGCCCATGCGGGCAGGGACGAGACTTTGTCGGCGGCCCTGAAGAAATGCACACCTACCTTCTGTCCCTTGTGTTCGAAATCCAGCTTGAACGCATAGCCGCTGCGTTTGTAGGACGAAAGGGTCTGAAAGGAATTCTCGCGCGCGCCGACGCTGTCGGCGCGCGCTTTCTCCAAACGCCCGTACATGGCCATGAATTTGAGCGGAAATCCCGAAGGTTGCAGGGAAATCCCCACCCCGTCGAACTGATGACCGCTCAACCCATAGGGATGCATATCCATAGAGGTGCGCCCGATATAGGCCGTAATCCATTTGTAGGTAGGCTGAATGGAAAAACGCGAAAACGGCTGGCTGTACGAAAACCGATTGTCGGCGAAAGACACCGAAACCGGCATCGAGAATCCGTAAATCACAGGATTCAACTGTAGATTGAACAGATAGGAGAACGGATCGGAATACGAGGCCTGCGTATGGAGGCGGGTGGAAGCCTGTGCCCCCACCGACCCCGAAAGCACAAAAGGCTTGCGCTTGCCTATATCCGTAAAATCTTGAGCAAAAATGGTTTTCACTCCGCTCAACAGCAGGAGAAACCCGAGAATGGGAAGTTTGAAATGTAAACGCATAGCTTGTTTTTTTTCTTCCTATATCGTTCCAAGGGCCTTTTTATCGAAGTTTGAAATGTTAATTTTTGTTAAATGCATGTATATTTCTTCGCAGGCTTTCCATTTCCGATTTTTTGTTTACATTTGCAACCCCTCGCTGATGCACGGAAACGTGCAGAACCTTTTACGGAAAGATGGGTGAGTGGCTGAAACCAACAGTTTGCTAAACTGTCGTAGGGGTTTCCCTACCGGGGGTTCGAATCCCCCTCTTTCCGCCAAACGATAAAAAAAAGAACCATGGAACTGAAGAAATCGCCTAAAGCCGATCTCGAAGGTATGAAGGGTCTGTTCGGGACTTTAGGCCTTGTGGTTGCCTTGGTAATTGTATTAGTGGCATTTGAGTGGAAATCCTACGACAAGACTCAAACCAAGAGCATGTCGAGAGCCGCTATCGAAACCGAGGAAGAAGTCATTATTCAAACCGACCAAAGTCTTCCCCCTCCTCCTCCCCCTCCTCCCGCACAGGTATCGCAGGAAATTGAGATTGTAGAGGATGATGTGGAGATTGAGAACGAAGTGGAAATCAACGCCGAATCCGATGAAAAGACCGTGGTGGAAGACTATGTGGCTCCTCCCGTGGTAGAAGAGGAAACGGTGGCCGAAGAGGAAATTTTCCAGATTGTGGAAGAGATGCCCGGACCTGTAGGCGGCGACGAGGTCTTCTATCAATATCTCGCCGAAAACATCCGTTATCCGGTTGTGGCTATGGAAAGCGGTATCAGCGGGCGTGTGTACGTTACCTTTGTGGTGGAGAAAGACGGCAGCATCACAGATGTGAAGGTGTTGCGCGGTATCGGCGGTGGATGTGATGAAGAAGCCGTGCGTGTGGTGAAGGCCATGCCGAAATGGAAACCCGGAAAACAGCGCGGTCGTCCCGTGCGGGTTCTCTACCGTGTTCCCATCAATTTCACCCTCAACTAAACAACAAACCCACGACCCGCCTGAGAAACACAGGCGGGTCGAATTTTAAAAAGGCCATGCCCCGCTACGGAATCTGTAATCTCTCTCTGGCACCTGTACGCGAAACCATCTCGCACGCCTCGGAAATGAAATCGCAACTCTTGTTCGGCGATATTTTCGAGATTTTGGACAAGTATCAGAATTGGCTCAAGATTGAGAATGATTTTGACGGCTATCAGGGTTGGGTGGATGAAAAGCAGGTGATGTTCCTTTCGGAAGAAGAATTTGCCGCGCACAAAGCTGACAAATCACAGTTTTTCTCGAAGGGTTTTTCATCGGTGGTGCAACGCCACAGCGACCATGCCGAGTTCCGTCTTGGTATGGGATGCCGTCTGCCTTTCTATCAGAGCGGAGAACTGAAACTGGGCGGCCTTACCTATTCCTATCTCGCCGAACCTGTCTGTGTGGCGAGCGATCGCGAAACCCGTTGCCGGGAAATCATCGAACGGGCGGCCTCGCTTATCAACACACCTTATCTATGGGGCGGAAAATCGTCGTGGGGATTGGATTGTTCCGGTCTGACACAGCTTCTGTACCGTATGGCGGGGGTGCATCTTTTGCGCGACGCTTCCCAACAGGCCATGCAAGGACAGCTGATTAATCTTTTGAGCGAGGCTCAAGCCGGGGATCTGCTGTTTTTCGACGATAGCAACGAACAGATTGTACACGTGGGAATCTATAACGGCAACGGTCTGATTCTTCATTGCAGCGGCTTGATGCGCATAGACCCCGTGGACCACGAGGGCATCTACCGTCAGGACCTCGGTTGCTATTCCCACCACCTGCGCCTGATACGGCGCGTTCTAGAATAAAGTTCCCTGTATGCCGGCTTTCGGACGGTTGTCGTCCGTTTCGGGCTTCCCGTCCTGCCCCCTTTCCCCGTTTCCCGCCACGGGCGCATCTTCCCCTCCTATCATTTCCATAAAGGCTTCTTCAGAAATCAACGGAATATTCAGGTTTTCGGCTTTCTTGCGTTTTTCGGGGCCCATTTTCTCTCCGGCCAACACATAATCCACATTTTTCGAAATGGAGGAAACCATTATGCCGCCATGACTTTCCACCCAATCTTTCATAGTCTCGCGCGAACGGGAGAAAGTGCCGCTGATGACCCACTTGGTGCCCTGCAGCACTGTTGAACCCGAAGAACGGGCCACATATTCCATCTTCAGTCCCGCTTCGCGCAAGCGGGCGATCACTTCCTGTTCGGCGGGCCGGGCAAAGAAATCGCAGAGGGAGGCGGCTATCACCTCTCCTACTTCGTCCACCTGCACCAACGTATCGAAATCGGCCTGCATCAAGGCGTCCATATTTTTGAAATGACGCGCGAGGATTTTGGCCGTGGTTTCGCCCACATAGCGGATTCCGAGCGCATACAGCACCCTTTCGAAAGGTTGTTGTCTGGAGACTTCCACCGCCTGCAGGATATTGTCCACCGTCTTGCGTCCGAAGGATTCCACGGCAAGCAACGCTTCTTTCGGCAACGAATAAAAATCGGCCACATTGTGCAGGAGACCTTTGTTGTAGAGCACCGACACCTTACCTTCGCCCAACGACTGTATGTCCATAGCCTTGCGGCTTATGAAATGCTCCAATTTGCCTTTGATTTGCGGCGGACAGGTTTCGTCGTTGGGACAGTAGTGCCCCGCCTCGCCCTCGTTGCGCACCAAGGGTGTGTCGCATTCGGGACAACGCTCTATAAACGAAAAGGGCCGGGCCGAGGCGGGGCGACGCGAAAGATCCACGCCCACGATTTTGGGAATCACCTCCCCGCCCTTTTCCACATAGACCCAGTCGCCCAGACGCACATCCATACGCTCGATAACATCGGCATTGTGCAGGGAGGCACGTTTGACGATGGTGCCGCCCAAGGGCACGGGCTCCAAATTGGCTACGGGTGTGACGGCGCCGGTGCGTCCCACTTGGAAACTTATCGTATGCAGGGGCGTGCAGACCCGCTCCGCCTTGAACTTATAGGCGATGGCCCAGCGCGGTGACTTGGCGGTGAAGCCCAGCGCCGGCCACAGGTGCGTCTGATTGACCTTAATCACCATGCCATCGATATCGAAAGGCAAGTTCGCGCGTTCTTTCTCCCAATGGTCCATATAAGCGAAAACCTCATCGATATTGCGGCAGCGGCGATAATAACTCCCCGTCTGGAAACCCCACGCACGGGCCTGTTCCAAACGCTCCGAGTGCAGGTCAGGAAAGGGAGTTTTCTCTCCCGCAGACGGGCCGTCTATCAGAAAATACAGGAAACAATCCAATTTACGCGCGGCCACCTGCTTGGGGTCCTGCAGTTTCAGACTTCCCGAAGCGGCGTTGCGGGGATTGGCAAAAAGATTCTCGCCGATTTCTTCCCGCTGCGCATTGAGTTCGTCGAAAGCCTTGCGCGGCATAAGCACTTCGCCCCTGATTTCGAAAATATCGGGATAGTCGCCTTCGGGGAGCTTGAGCGGTATCGTGCGGATGGTTTTCACATTGGCCGTGACATCATCGCCCTGAATGCCGTCGCCCCGCGTCACCGCCTGCGTCAGCACGCCCTTTTCGTAGGTGAGCGAAATGGAAAGCCCGTCGTATTTGAGTTCGCAGAGATAGTCGAATTCCTCGGTGGTGAGCTTGCGCAGACGGTTGTCGAAATCCACCAGTTCTTCGCGCGAATAGGTGTTTCCCAACGAAAGCATGGGGGTGTGGTGCGTCACCGTGCGGAAAGTCTTGGTGGGTTCGCCCCCCACCCTGCCGGTAGGCGTATACGGGAGTTTATATTGCGGATAGGCCGCTTCCAAACGCTCGAGTTCCTTGAGCAGTTGGTCGAACGCATAGTCGCTCACCAGCGGAGCGTCGAGCATATAATACGCCCGGTTGTATTCGGTGAGCAAGTCGGTGAGTTCCCGTATGCGTTTCTGCGCCTCTTCGCCGCCCGTAACCTGCCCGTTCATCGCTTGTTCCTGAAGATTTTTTTCCAATACACACGCCATGTGTCGGCATCGAGGAAAGAAGCGTCCACGGTAACCTGCAGAGTCAGCAGCAAGCCGAAAGGCAGGAATACGAAAGTGGAAAGCCATGCGCCCAAGGTGCAGGTGAGCGAACCTTCGATGGCGGCTTTCTCGCCGATTACCGAAAGCACATAATACGATACGAAAAGCAACACCGAAACCACCACGGGCATACCCATGCCGCCCTTGCGGATCAAAGCCCCGAGTGGAGCGCCGATAAAGAACAGAATCAAACAACCCACCGAGAGGCTGAACTTCTTGTGTTCTTCCACCCGATAGGCATTGAGGCGTTCGCTCAGATACGACACATCGCGTTCGTAGTATTCCATATCGTCCACCAACGCACCCGAAAGCGCCGCCGCCTCGCGCACATCGCGCAAAGTGGCCTCGGGAAGCACGTAGCCGTCGGTTTTCGCATCGTTCACCACACTCTCGTTGAAAGAAGCCCGCACTGCGGAATCATTGCCTATAAGGCTCGACAGAAAATAGTTGCGGCTGTTGATATTGGAAACAAGATTTCCGACCCTCTCCTGCAAACGCATGCGCAAGGTGTCGATTTCCTTTCCCAACGGCTTTAACGCCAACGCTTTCTGATGCTTCACATAGAGATTGTCTGTATTCTGCTTGGAATCGTATTTCGACAAATCCAAAATCAACGTCTGCGTGTCGAATTTGATGCGGGTGAAAGGATATTGTGCCTGACGGCCCGCCGTGAGGCTCGATTGGCCGTTGTTGGCGATGTCCTCTCCGTAGGTGTAACCGTCAAAAAGATTGAATATCAGATATCGCCCATCCTCAAGTGTATACATACCGCCCTTTTTCGACATGGTGACGGCACAGTTGCCCTTGTGTTGCGAGTGGTCGTAAATCTGCACGTCTTCCAGATAACGGCCCTCGTCGCGCTTCTTACCCACCCGAATCACGTAGTCGGGAATGCCGTAGTAATAAACGCCTTCCTGTAGACTCACCGCCGGGCGGCGGGTCTGAATCTCGTGATATTTCTGACGGTGCAGCTTATAGGCCTGGGGAACGGCGTTATTGGTGAAATAGAAAGCAAGTGCCGAAATCAACACGCTCATCACCATGGTCGGGGCCATGAGCCTGCGCAGGGGAAGACCCGCCGCTTTGGCCGCCACCAGTTCGTAATGTTCGCCCAAAGTCCCGAACAACATCAGCGACGATAGCAACACCGCCAACGGTAGCGAGAGCGGTACAAAGGTCCAACAGGCGTACCACAGGAATTCCGCCACATCGACCAACGGAAGCCCCTTGCCCACAAGTTCGTCCATATAACGCCAGATAAACTGCAACAGCAGGATAAAGGTGGCGATGAGGAAAGTCAATACCAACGGGCCTATATAGGATTTAGCTATGAATCTGTCGATTTTTTTCATTTCAGTTGCTTTAACTGCGCTTCCAGAAGCGCGATGCGTTGTTCGCAGTCGGCCATTTTCTTGCGTTCGGCGTCCACGACCGCTTGCGGAGCGTTATCCACAAAGCGTTTGTTCTCCAATTTTTTCCGCACCGAAAGCAGGAAGCCTTGTTCGTATTTGAGGTCTTTCTCGGCACGGGCGCGTTCGTCCTCCACATTCACAAGCCCCGCCATAGGCACGAAAAATTCCGTGTTGGCGGCCATGAACGTAAAGGCGCCGTCTACCGACGCGCTCACATATTCCACGCTCTCCAAGTTGCAGAGTTTGGCGATAAGACCGTCGAAAAGGCCTTTCTTGTCGGCACCGGCCTTGATTTTCAGAGTCAGCGCGTTTTTTTGCGGAATGTTCTTTTCGTTGCGCAACGCGCGCACCGACATAATGATTTCGGAAGCCTGCCCGAAATGCGTGAGCAAATCTTCCTGCTCGGGCGTGAGGGCCTTTTCGGGAAGAGGTTGGAACATCACCGTCTCGCCTTCCTTGCGTTCGCCCAACACCTGCCAGATTTCTTCGGTGATGAAGGGCATGAACGGGTGAAGCGCCTGCATGAGCGTTTCCATAAAGCCGAGGACCGATTGCAGCGTACGGGCGTCTATAGGCTGTCCGTAGGCAGGTTTAATCATCTCCAGATACCACGAGCAGAAATCGTCCCAGGTGAGGCGGTAGAGTTGCATCAAGGCTTCGCTGAGCCTGTATTTGCGGGCATTGTCTTCTACCTGCGCCAAGGTTTGGGTAAGGCGGGCTTCGAACCAATCACAGGCCAAGGCCGACGTGGCGGGTTGCGGCAGGGCCTCGTCCACACTCCAACCCTTAATCAGACGCAGGGCGTTCCATATCTTGTTGCAGAAATTGCGGCCCTGTTCGCAGAGACTTTCGTCGAAAGGCAGGTCGTTGCCTGCGGGCGAAGTGAGCAGCATCCCCACACGGACTCCGTCGGTGCCGTATTTCTCCATGAGTTCGAGAGGGTCGGGCGAATTTCCGAGCGATTTAGACATTTTGCGGCCCAATTTGTCGCGCACGGTGCCGGTGAAGTAGACGTGACGGAAAGGCACTTGCTTGCGGATATCCAAACCGGCCATAATCATACGCGCCACCCAGAAGAAGATGATGTCGGGGGCGGTGACCAAGTCGGCGGTAGGATAGTAATAGTTGATTTCGGCGTTGTCGGGTTTGCGCACGCCGTCGAAAAGTTCTATCGGCCACAGCCACGACGAGAACCATGTATCCAAAACATCATCGTCCTGCTTAAGGTCTTGCAGGGTGTAGGAAGCCGCTTCGGGAAACTTCGCCTTCGCTTTCTGCAAGGCTTCTTCGGCGTTCTTGGCCACCACCACTTCGCGGTTGGGCAGGTAGTAGGCGGGAATGCGGTGTCCCCACCACAGCTGGCGCGAAATGCACCAGTCCTTGATGTTTTCCATCCAATGGCGGTAGGTGTTCTTGAACTTGGCGGGCAGGAACGCGATAGTGTCGTCCATCACCGCCTCCAAGGCCGGTCCGGCCAATTCCTCCATCTTCAGGAACCATTGCAGGGAAAGTTTGGGTTCGATAGCCACGTGCGTGCGTTCCGAATAACCCACATTGTTCACATATTCCTCTTCCTTCTCGAGCAAGCCGGCGGCCTTGAGGTCGGCGGCAATCTGCTTGCGGCAGGCAAAGCGGTCCATGCCCGCGTATTTGCCGCCGTGTTCGTTGAGCGTGCCGTCGTCGTGGAACACGTCGATGCTGTCGAGCTTATACTTTACGCCTATGTTGTAGTCGTTTATATCGTGGGCGGGGGTGATTTTAAGACAGCCCGTACCGAATTCCTTATCCACGTATTCGTCGAAGATAACCGGCACTTCGCGCCCCACCAAAGGCACCACCACGTGTTTGCCCTTCAAGTCGGCATAACGCTCGTCGGTAGGATTGATGCACACCGCCGTGTCGCCCATGATGGTTTCGGGGCGGGTGGTGGCCACGATGATGAACCGGCCCGGCTCTTCCTTGACGGCATAGCGGAGATAATAAAGGCTGCCCTTGGTTTCCTTGTAAATCACCTCTTCGTCGGAAAGCGCGGTTTTGGCCGAGGGATCCCAGTTCACCATACGCACACCGCGGTAGACAAGCCCGCGGTCGTAGAGGTTGATGAACGTGTCGAGCACTGATTCGGAGCATACTTCGTCCATGGTGAAGTGGGTGCGTTCCCAATCGCACGAAGCGCCCAACTTGCGGAGTTGGGAGAGAATGATGCCGCCGTATTTTTCTTTCCACTCCCAGGCGTATTTGAGAAATTCCTCGCGGGTGAGTTTGTTCTTGTCGATGCCCTTTTCCTTGAGCATGGCCACCACCTTGGCTTCGGTGGCGATAGAGGCGTGATCCATGCCGGGCACCCAGCAGGCGTTCTTGCCCTGCATACGGGCGCGACGCACCAATACGTCCTGAATGGTGTTGTTGAGCATATGCCCCATGTGCAGGATACCCGTTACATTGGGAGGGGGAATCACCACGCAATAAGGCTCGCGGCTATCGGGTTCGGAATGGAAGAAATTGTGTTCGAGCCAATAGGCATACCATTTATCCTCTATCTGACGAGGTTCGTATTTGCTTGAAAGTTCGGCCATATTCATCGTACTTTAGAACAAATTTACGAAAAAGTTCGAATAGGCTAACCAGTGGTTATCCTATGGTTGTCAAAAAGGGTAAACAGTGTTTACCCAATTGCACAGATATTGTTTTTATACATATTGAAAATTGCACCTCTATTTTGACATTAGAAATACACCAAATTATCTTTTATCTTTGCTTCTCGAATTTCAAACAAACATTGATTATTCAACTGGGAAAACTACCAATTATGAAAAGAAACACATTCTACGCATGGATGAATTGGACCTTTTATTGGACTCTATTTTTAATTATAGTACCAGTTCACACAAACAGGTTGAACGCACAAGCCGCCAATCAAATTAATATTTCATTTTATTACGACGCTACGGGAAATCGTACAGATCGACAGATAATTATTGCAATGAAGGCGACAAAGCCGTCCGATTCTTTGAATAACAATATGATTCAAGACACAAGTTCTTATCTGTGCGCATCAAATAAAAAAGATACTGAGAAAAATAGCTATTCCTCTGAAAATAAGAACGACGTATACGAAGATAAAATTGGAAGCATTTCTCTTCGATTATACCCCAATCCAGTGCATGGAAGTTTTAATGTAATAGTTCAACCCGGCGAAACCGCAACACAACAGGATCAACTTAAATTCTTTCTGTACACAACAACCGGATATTTACTACAAAGTGGTACGATTGCTTTTAATGAAAATAAGTTAATAAATATGAGCGAATATATTGCGGGTACCTATTTATTTTTAGTTGAAAACAAAGAGTGTCGCGAAACGTGGAAAATTATCAAACGATAAGTATTATTGTCCGGCCCTAAACCCTCCATAAAATGAATTCAACAAAAAAGTTAATTTGGATATTACTCCTATTGGGAAATTATGGTATATGTCAAACCTTAGATTCTGACTTATCACATCCAACAGTAGCTATCGCAGAAGTTTTATATGATTCACCACTAAACGAGGTTATAACGAAACCGAACTATAGTCATGGTGAATTTATCAGTTTTCTTAATTATGGAAACGAGCAGGTGAATTTGTCTGCATGGAGCATAACAGACGGTGGTAAAGAAACATTTATCTTTCCCACAGGAACTATCCTTATGCCTCAAGCCATTTGTATTGTAGCTTTTCGCGGAAGCAAAAACAAAACATTCCGTTTAGATAGCGTTTATTCGAATGCCCGTGAATATGGGTGGAACTTTTTGTTGTATCAAGATAAGTTAATTCTATCTAATGGAGGTGAGACGCTTGTATTACAGGATGCAAACGGTCGTGTAATTGACGCTATGACCTATGACGGTACATCTAAAGCACCCGATTCGGTATCGGCATTACGAGCCCCTAATGTGAGCGGACTTACCGGGGATAAGTGTGTGTCCCTTCAACGTATCAACGTCAAGAACAATCCAGCCTTAAGGTCTGATTTTGTCAAGAAACAAGTAAAAGCGTTTGCTTTTACTAAGGAAATTGCTTTGAATTCCCATTCTTTTACCGTAAGTGATACTTGTTTCAAGGTATCTACTAGCATTGTATCCCCTCTTGATGCACCCTCCGGAGATTATCAGGTAACATCTTCGGGGGCTTTTTCCTATGATATCCCTATTCAGATTCCTACAGGCATCGATAATTTTATCCCCCAATTGTCTCTATCTTACAATAGTCAAAACCCGACTGGACTATTGGGGGTTGGCTTTTCGTTGTCGGGTCTTTCACAAATCAGCAGAGAAGGTGCTCTATTTCACTATGATGGAATAGGAAGTTCCGCCTTTGATGATAGTGTCTTCCGCTTTTCACTCAATGGGCAACGTTTGGAGTTAATATCAGGTTCTTATGGGGGAAATAATTCACAATATGAAATAGCCGAGCAGCCTGGTTTTATTCAGATTATTTATACGGAAAGGACGACATCGCCTGGTTTTACCGTTCGTTCAAAAGACGGTGTGGTTTGCTACTATGGAGGCAAAGAAAATGCCCTAATCAAAGACAGGAACGGTAAAATATATGCATACCTATTGCGAGAGGTCTGCAATGCAAACGGACTATCTATTATCTATCGATATAATACACAGAAAGGTCGTGCGTATCTATCGGAAATCGAATACGGTCGAACTCCATTGCCGAATTTTGAAATTCGTCCTATTGCGGCCATTATTGAAAATCCACCCATTCTTATGGTCCCCAAGGGCTCTGTTTTGATTAAGTTCTCTTACGAAAAGAAAGCCGGGAATTATTCATGCTTAAATGGTGAACGCATATGGGAGGACTCCATTTTACATTCCATTTCTTGTATCGTACATAATCAAGAGCAAAGTTCCTATCGTTTTACATACAAGTACCTAGATTCCCATTTCCCTCTATTAAAGAAAGTGGAAAAGACATATATGGGTAATCCGTTGCCTCCTGTTTTATTTGAATGGACGGGTGAAATCAACCTGAATCCACGATTTGTAGCCAAGGGTACATTTTCAGAGGAAATTCGCGATCAAAATGGAAATATAAAAACAGAAATTTCTAATATGGATGTTTGTTTTTTAGGTGATTTCAATGGCGATGGAAAATCTGATGTATTGTTACCTCAATTAGGAATATATTCGTACGGAGGAAATAGAAAATGGGAGAAGATATTACATGCAAATCCTGAGGAAAAATCTTCATTATGGTCTTATATAGGACGAAAGGATGTTGCATATTTTGTACATGATGTTAATCAAGATGGGCTTGACGATGTTTTAGTTTGCCATAAAGGAGGAACCTCGGTCTTTATCAATGGAGGGGTAAAGAATACGACTTGGGCATCGCAGGCAACATTTGAGATTCCGGCAATAAAATCCATAGAAAAAAAAGTTACTTTAGGTGATAATTTTTGGCTTATTCCGCAATTATATTTTGGGGACTTTGACGGGGATGGGAGTGTAGACCTATTTACATTTTCAGTTTTATCAAGCAAGCATATTGAAAAAAGGTATGCCAATTATACAAGACAGCTTTATCATTATGAAAATGGAACATATGCTTTAAAACAAACTATAGGCTCAACCATGTCTCAACATTATGGAAATTCCGATCTTGTTTATTTCATAATAACAGACTTAGACAATGACGGAAAGGATGAAATAATGCTAGTGCATCAGGTATTGGGTATGGGAACAGATCCAGTCCATCCAAATGCTCAAGAGTTACTTTGGATAGGATTTTATGACAATCTTGATAAGAGTAATTCAGATTGGACATGCGTGTATCCTTGTGTGAGCGTGGGGTATAAGGTAGTGGAAACAGGTAGTGCCGGTGAACGATATCATGTCAGCCTTCAAGATATGAATGCCGATGGATATCCCGATCTTGTTGTTATGAGTGAAAGGGGAATCGAAGTATTTGAAAATGGAGGGGAGGAACGAACATTTGGAATAAAGGGGAGATCTTTTGATGCCGTGAATACACCTTTCACAACCAATCTACTAAATACCCAAAATCAATGGAAAAATTCCGAGAAAAATCCGGTTTTTTTTATTGACATGAACCAAGATGGTTTGCCTGACATCGTAGCTCTTGGTGAAAAAAACACCCATTGGATACAAAATACAGGTGGTCTTTTTTCTTCTATACAGATGGAAGATGCCGTATATTCTTCGGACTACAGCCGCTTGTTCGGAAATTTCGATGGAGATAACGACATTGATCTTTTATTGATACCAAAGAAAGGGCAACTGAAATTCATACTGTATGAACACGAAACGAAAGGAGGTCCCAAAATAACCAAGATTTGGGAAGGATGGGATAAACCTCCATTGCACATCGAATATGGTTTCAGCCAACAGGAAAATGGTCGCAAGAACATATTCAATCAATACCCTATCAGACAGCTTAACACACTCGAAGTTGTCGCACGGACTTATCGGCAATCCGGAGATGAGATCCGTGATAAAAACGAATATCACTATATGGATGGCCTGTATCATAAAGGGAAATCCGCCTTTCTCGGTTTTGCCAAAATTGAACGTATATCACCTCAAGGTCTTCGTTCGTTGTCGGAATATGGGCTGAATGCAGATAAATCCATGTTATTTCCCCAAAAGGAAGAAACACCATTCTCCCTGAAAACGTATGAATACGGATGGGATACATCGTATTATGGGAAAACCTATTGGACAATTAAATCCACGCAATACGTTGATAAATCAACCAATACACAGGAACGTCTTTGGCTACGATATGATAGATATGGAAATCTTGTATTGGAAACGCACCTTATCGGTTCTTATGACGGGCAAAAAAAACTCAGATGGGAGTCTGAAGAAAAAACACAGTCTGAATACGCTTCTTATGGACCATGGAATGTACCTAATACATGTATCAAGAAGATTACCCAATGCCGCTATATCGGTAAACCATCATTGGCTGATACTACCTTTATGGATTATGATAAGTGGGGAAGATTAATTTTAAGTAGAAATCGTACAGGAACAACTATATATGATTACTATAGTACTGGCTTGCTACGGCATCAAACATTCGTTTCTGCTGCACATCCCAATAATTGCTTGCGGAAAAGCTTTGAATACACCTCAGATCATAGATTTTTAAAAACAGTTTCCGACACCACGGGAACACTGGTCTACCACTACGACTCCATTTCAGGGTTACTATTAAAGCAACGCGATGTTCGAGGACGTACAACCTCTTATGAATATGACAAACTCGGTTATTTGATACAAAAAATAGATCCCGATGGATACAAAACATTGTACAAAACAGACTGGGCTACAAGTGTCCACCCCTCCGGAGCATGCCTTTTTGTAGAAGAAAAAAAACTCCCTGGCGTAACCTCGCAAATCTATTATGACAAGTGGGGCAACGAAATAGGGACATCTAAAACAATCGGAAACAAATGGAGTTTTACCCATAAAATATATGACCAATGGGGTCGCATTATCGGTTTGTCGGAACCCGCTTTCAGTACTGAAGGCGGGACATTGCATTTGTATGAATATGATACGGAAAATCGATTAACGAAAGAAACTTTCTTAAATCAAACAACAGATTATCATTACAATAGCCTTGTTTCCTCAGTCCATAAACCAGATGGAATCACCCATACTGAACTGAGAAATCACACAGGGGATGTAGTGCATGTTTGGAATTTCGTAGAAAATGTGGAAAGTGTAGATGTTGCGTACGAATACAGTTACCCAGAGAAAATTTCTACTATTATCAATGAAGAAATTACGACTAAAATAACATATGATTCAAGGGGGCGGCAAATTTCATTAGACGATCCATCGGCCGGGAAAACTACATTCGCGTACAACGAGAACGACGATTTAGTATGGAGTGTTGATGCAGAAGGAATTACAAGCAGTTATACATATGACCATCTCGGGCGGGAAACCAAAATGCAAGTTGGAGATACTGAGGTTGCCTTTCGTTATGGAGAGACTGGCAATGAAAAAGACTTATTGATTGAAAAAACATTGAACAATGGAAGCCGAATCACGTATCAATACGACCAAGCCGGTCGGTTGACTACAAAGACCCTATACAACGGCTCAGATGCTTATACGTTTACTTATGCTTACGACTCTTTCGGCAGAATAGTGCAACAATGTTATCCAAACAAATATAGTGTCTATTATGACTATGACGAACAATGCAATGTAGCACGAATTAGGGATAACCATGACCACGTTTTATTTAAAAATCCCCAATATGACGCCCATGGCCGTATTATTTCCTATGAATTTGGCGATGATCTTCATTATGAGAGACTATACAACGATTATGGAAGAGTTATAGACTTGGTATATAAAAAGGGCACCAACACTATACTCTATGGCGAAAAATACACTTTTGACTCGACGGGACAGCACCTTCTTTCCCGAAGTTTCATAACTCCGGAAATGTTTCTCGAATCCCAAGACAGCACCAATGCAGGACTGTCTCGAACTGATACCGAATTTTTAAAATACGATGATTGGGGAAGGCTGATATTTTCTTGCATCGGAAATGACACCCTTGGTGTTCATATTCAATACGACCACAAAGGTAATATCTTATCGAAAAGCGATGTCGGAGACTATGGGTATTCTCAAGATAAGCCGTATGCAGTAAATAAAATCGGCGTAAAAGGCGAATTGGGTTATCTGTCGGAGCGTTTATTGACTCAAAAGATAACATATACTTCATTTAAGCAGATTAACGAAATAACACAACAGAGAAATGACAATGGTAAAACCGAGGAAATAAAATCCTCTTTTTCATATAACCCGGATTTAGAACGTATGGCGATGGAACGTTCATTGGATGGCGTCAAGACCTCAATGAACTTCTATTTTGACAATTATGAAAAGAAACAAAATGATGAAAAGATCGTAGAGTATTGCTATGTTTCTTCACCCGTAGGTTTATTGGGAATACATACCACTATAAACCCAGCAGACAGCCAACAGTTTTACTATGTAGCATCCGATTATATGAATAGCATTCGGGCTATCACGAATAGAGATGGTTCGATAGTCGAACGTTTTGATTTTGATCCCTGGGGTAGAAGGCGAAATCCTATCACACACAAACCATTCTATCAAAACGAACCCGCTTGGAGTTTGGGTTCCCCTCATCTTGCCATATCTTTACTCGAACGAGGGTTTTGCGGGCAAGAGCATATGGACGAATTCGATCTGATAAACCTCAATGCCCGTTTGTATGACCCTATTTTGGGAAGATTCCTGAGTCCAGATCCTTTTCTTCAGGACTACAAAAATGTACAAAACCTAAACCGTTATTCTTATGCACTAAATAACCCGTTTAATTATACCGACCCCACGGGAAACTTTATCGAGCCGATGTCATGGATTATGGTGGGGGTAATGGCTGTTATCGGGGGTGTCACAAATGTTGCCATACATGCACGACAGACAACCCGCTTATGGCAAGACTTCGCCTTGTTCGGTGTAGGGGCTTTCATAGGAGCTGCCAGCAGTTTTGCCGGCATCGGATTAGCGGGCGTTTGGGGAGCGACAACAGGTGCCAATGGATTTGCATGGGGAGCATTAGCCGGAGGTTTAGGAGGGGCGGCCACCAGCGCTCTAACTTCTCCGTTGCAAACCATTTTAAATAATATCACCCTTAATAATCCATTTGACATGAATTTGGGGAAACAAGTGGCTCAAGATATTATAGCTGGTTTTCTTGGTGGTTTTGTATCTGGAGGCGTGCAAGGAGCGTTGGCTGCAAAAGCGCAAGGTTTAAATTGGTTTGACGGTTCAGAATGTCTGGGAAAGTATACATCGAAAGTGCCTATTTCCGAGTTGGTGAATACAGAGGATCCAAGTGGAGGATGTTATTGGGCAACAGCCTTTAACGCAGACAAAAACATTCACCCTGAACGCACAGATGTTGAACGGTATTTGTTATGCTCGGAGTTTATTATCGGGAATGACGGTAAAACGAACGCCTTAGGAAATTTTGAAAAAGTTGCAGAGAAACTTGGACTGGATCATGGCGATTGTTTGGGTTATCATCCTGTTGCAGATTTGAATGTATTAAAGGAATTGGGAGAAAATATATCTAATTCACAAGCTTTGGTAGAATATTTTGAAACAAAACCAGCGCATGTCAATAATGTCATTACCATGCGGATTAAAAGAATAAATACATTTGGGAAAACCCGTACATCAATATCGATTCATTCTTGGGATGCTAATCTGCGACAAATGATAAGCAGACGTTCCCGTTTGGGAAACATTGGCGATGAGATTAATTTTTGGTTTATAAAACACAAGTAACTTATTATGAAATTTGTAGTACAACTTTTAATCTTTTTTCTGTCTTTTTTCAGCCTGCAAGCACAAACCTTTGTGGAGTCGTTCTTGAAGAACAAAGACAGTATCACCATCTATCATAACGGAAAAGGTCAGGAAATGATTCCGGTGGTGCGGTTCTATCTGTTTGCCGATAACCTTGTGCCGGACACCTCCGGACGGATTGATGCCGACCACTTACTATCGCAATGGAACCAATACCTGTTGGGAAAGACGACTTCCATCTATGATATGTATCGGCAGAAGAAACCCTCTACGCTTGATTTACTTTCTCTTAGAACAACCTATCAGAAACGACGTGAATTGGAGGAGAGATATCCTGCACATCCTTTGGAATTTCCTGAGCCGGATTTTATCGTACAGCCATGTATTGTTTGTTATGCGCCGGAAGATGAGACCAGATGGTTCTGTCTGGGACTAGAGAATGACGCAATAAACCACATTTTGGAATCGAAGTGCAGCGACGCTTCATTTCCGAAAAAGAAGCCGAAAGACAGAATAAACCACATTTTGGAATCGAAGTATAGTCCTTGTAGATTCGAGGAAAGAAAGGTTATTTGTCTTGATTTATGTGTAGGTGGAAAAAAATGGTTTTTGAAAGGAGATACTCTTTATACAGGATATGTATGGGAGTCGGATTCCAATCGGATGCGATTGCGCACGGTTCAGGAAACCTTGGATGATATATCCTTAGAGGCTATCCATTATCTCAATAGCATAGACAGTACGTGTCTCATTCCTGCTGAAAAAAGACAAAAGATAGCTCGGATATTGGACGATGAAATTATCTTTCATTATCATCAAATGATAGACAATGGAGGTTTTTGTGGTGTTTATCTAAATAGTAAGGAATTTATAGCGATATTCGGACATCGCCTTGTGCCTTGCGAGGAGGCATTTAGGAGGCGGGGCGAAAAGAATCAATACTACGGGCCTATTTCATACCGTAGGCTTCCAACTAAAAAATAAAGAATGGGCCATGAAACTCATGCTCTCAATTTTAGTTTCCTTACTATCTTTTTTCAGCCTGCAGGCACAAACCTTTGTGGAGTCGTTTTTGAAGAACAAAGACAGCATTGCCGTTTATCATAACGAAAAAGGTCAGGAAATGATTCCCGTGGTGCGGTTCTATCTGTTTGCCGATAGTCTCGTGCCGGACACCTCCGGACGGATTGATGCCGACCGGTTACTATCGCAATGGAACCACTATATATTAGGAAAGACAACATCCCTGCCAAGCGGATATCGACGGGTCGATGAGCCTTTCCACGATTTACAGGCTCTTATGATGGAGGATGTGGAGTTGCGGAGTCGAATGGGGTTAGTGGATAGATATCCAAAACATTGTTTTGATTTTCTTGAACCGGATCTTATTGTCATGCCCTGTATGGTCTGTTATGCGCCAGAAGATGCAACAGATTCATGTCCTTTTGACGGGCTTTACAAGAAAAAAATAAACAATCACGTGAAATCAAAGCGTTTAAAGTTTAATCGTTCAAAATTAAAAAATTGTTATCCACAGGAACGAAAAGTACTCTGTTTTGACTTTTGTGTGGAAGGCAATAAATGGTTTCTGAAGGGGGATACCCTTTATACGGGATATGTTTGGGATTCATTATCCAATCAGGTGCGGTTGCGTACACTTCAAGAAACATTAGATGATATTCAATCCATACATGCGCACTATTTCAATAATATAGACAGTACGTGCCTTATCCCTACTGAAAAAAGGAAAAAGATAGTCCGGATATTGGACGATGAAATCACATGGCTTGATTTTGTTCGTTGGGAGATGCGTACGGCCATTTTTGGTCCTTCTTTTGAATCAGGTTTTTATACAGATTGGATGGGTTATACACCTGTTTTCCCTGAGAAAGCATATAAGGAAAGAGGAGAGGAAAATCAATATCATGGTCCTATCGAATATCTTGAATTCCCAACGCCTAAAAGCGGTTTCCCCTCTTCTTGTGTACGTAGATACTGAAATCAGTTTCGTCCGTTCCGTCGTCAGGTAGCAGAAATCTATTTGGGTGAGAATTTACTGAGCGTTGGTGCGGAAATGAAAATCTTGTATATTTCCCGAAACTGAATAAATTTACACTCTGTAAGAACGCCCTTGAGAGGGCTTGTTCATAAAAAAGAATGCTATGGACTTATTTGAAAAAATCGGAAACGACATCAAGGCGGCCATGCTGGCGCACGAAACGGTGAAATTGGCGGCTTTGCGGGGTGTGAAGAAAGAGTTTCTGGAAGCCAAGACCTCGAAAAACGCCAACGGGGAGCTGAGCGATGAGATGGCGGTGAAAATCCTGCAGAAAATGGTGAAACAGCGCAAGGAATCGGCGGCGATTTTCACGGAACAGAACCGGGAGGATTTGGCTAAGAACGAATTGGAAGAAGCTTCGTATATCGAGGCTTATCTTCCCAAGCAACTTTCGGTGGAGGAAATTGAAGAGACCGTGAAAGGCGTGATTGCACAGGTGGGAGCCGCAGGCATGAAGGATATGGGAAAGGTGATGGGTTCGGCCACCAAACTGCTGGCGGGCAAGGCGGACGGCAAGGTGATTTCGGATGTCGTCAAGAAGTTGTTGTCCTAAACGGTTTCCTCCATGCCTTCTTTCGTTTCGAACCCCGTGCAGGTGGGGAACTTGGTAATCGGGAGCGGTTGTCCCGTGGTGGTACAGTCGATGACCAACACGCCTACCCTCGATACCGAAGCCACCGTGGCACAATGCAAGCGGCTTTTCGACTGCGGTTGCCAGATGGTGCGTATCACGGCACCCGGTCTTCCCGAGGCGCGCAATTTGGAGAATATCAAGAACGCCTTGTTGAAAAGCGGCTACGGCAACCCACTTGTGGCCGACATTCATTTTCTGCCCGAAGCGGCTCTGCTGGCCGCCGGCATCGTGGAGAAAGTACGCATCAATCCCGGCAACTACTGCGATAAGAAAAAGGGAAAGACCGAATTTTCGGAAGAGGAACAACGGGCCGAAAGGGCACGCATCGCCGAGCGTATTGCCCCTCTTTTGGACGTTTGCAAAAAACATCGCACGGCCTTGCGCATCGGTGTCAATCAAGGCTCACTTTCGGAACGCATGATTGCCTTGTATGGCAACACGCCGCAGGCCTTGGTGGAAAGCGCCCTTGAATTTATCGGCATCTGCCGCGAACAGGGCTTCGACCAGACCGTGGTTTCGCTCAAATCGAGCCGGGTACAGACCATGTATCGTTCGGTGAAATTGCTGACGGAAAGAATGATGCAGACGGGGCTTGCCTGTCCGTTGCATTTGGGGGTTACCGAGGCGGGCAACGGCGAGGATGCCCGTTTGATTTCGGCAATCGGCATAGGAAGCCTTTTGAAAGAAGGTATCGGAGACACTATCCGGGTGTCGCTTACCGAAGCGCCCGAAAACGAAATCCCCGTGGCGTTCGATATTCTACGGGCGGCGAAAGGGGAAGCGGTAGCCGATGCCTCCATTCACGCCGCCGTAGACTTGGGCTCCCAGCTGCTCAAAAATCCCAAAGCCGAAGTACGGGCCGCCGAACCCAGCCTTTCGCAAGAAGAAAACAAGAAACTCACCGACAATATCTATCAGGCCGCAGGTCTGCGCTTTCACAAAACCCGCTTCATTGCCTGCCCCTCCTGCGGCCGCACCCAATACGACATTCAAAGTGCCTTAGCCAAGGTCAAGGCACGCTTTCCGAATCACCCCAACCTGACGATTGCGGTAATGGGTTGCATCGTGAACGGTCCGGGAGAAATGGCCGACGCCGATTTCGGATATATAGGCTGCGGGGGAGGAAAAGTGAATCTGTATAAGGCGGGCGAATTGGTCAAGAGTCAGGTGCCCGAAGAAAACGCCCTGCAGGAATTGGAATCCTTAATCCTCCAATTCCACCACCCACGCGTCGGTGACGCCTGAGGCGGGAAAAACGAGTTTATAACGGTCGTCGATACGATAGCCCGCCACCCAGACAATATCGTTGCCCGAACACAGAAGCCATACCTTCTGACGGTCGGACTCACTTATCTTCTGTTCCTTGAAAAAATCGCTGAGTTTCTTGAAACCTTTGGTTCCGAGGGGCTTGAATTTGTCGCCCGGTATCCAATGCCGCCACGTGAGCGGGAACTGCAATCTGTCCATATTCAGGAAAGCCTTGCGGGGCGAGGGATCTATAGGGTCTATAATCAGCATTTCCCTCTTGCCTTCCTTGCAGGCGGGCGTTTTTTCGGGTAACACAAAGGGGGAAAGGATAGGTTCGTATTCGCCCTTGACCGCATGCACGCACCTCCAACCCGCAGGCTCGCGTATCAGAAGCACCGAAGCATCGCGGTTCACAAATTCCCTGCCCGATGTACCGCGTCTGTAATTGCGCAGAATCTGCCCGATTTGTTCGGCATTGAAATTGCGCCGCATCAAAAAGATTTCGAAAAACAACCGGAAGCGGCTCGTTCCCAAATCGTCTTCCACCTCCACAGACACAAACTCCTCGTTCCTGTCCTGTTTCACACAATCCTCACTGATGGCATCGTACCAGTCTTCCAAGGCCGCGTCTATGCCCCGGAGCATTTCCATATCGCGTGTGAGATGGGCGCGGAAGCGGGGCGCAATCTTATCCAACAGCGGAAAAAGTGTGTTGCGGAAGGCATTGCGCAGAAAGGTAGAATCGGCATTGGTCTTATCGATACGGTATTCCACGTGATAATCGCGGGCGTAGCGCAGAATGGCATCGTGCTCGGCAAAGAGCAAGGGCCTGATATAGACCGTATTCAAGGCCTCGGGCGTGGTGGCGCCGCCGCCTCTGCTCACGGGCAACATACCCCGCAGGCCGCGCAGACCTGTACCGCGTGCGAGATTGATAAAGAATGTTTCGGTATTGTCGTCGGCATGATGCGCCAACAGGCAGGCGTCGAATTTTTCCTCCCGCGCCACCCGCGCAAAGTAATCATAGCGCAATTCGCGGGCCGCCATTTCTATGGAAATCTTCTTTTGCGCCGCATAGGCCTCGGTGTCGAAACTCTCCTCGAAAAAAGGCCAGCCCAAGGCTGAGGCCCAATCGCGCGCACATTCGGCATCCCGGTCGGAATCTTCGCCACGCAATTTAAAATTGCAGTGAATCAAGGCCAATTCAAGGTCCTTTCCACGTTCGCTGTGCACATTATAGCGAAACATCAAGTGTGAAAGCACCATCGAATCGGGCCCTCCGCTGAGGGCTATCAGCAATTTTTTTCGCCCCTCGAACAATCGCTCGCTTTCCACATAATCACAAAATTGCCGATATAACATAGCGTTTGTCTTTTATAAAGTACGCTTCACTTCCACCTCTTCGTAGCCCTCGATAATGTCGCCTACTTTGATATCGTTGAAATTCTTGATGTTCAAACCGCAATCCTGCCCTACCGCCACTTCCTTGACATCGTCCTTAAAGCGACGCAACGAACCCAATTCGCCCGTATAGACCACGATACCGTCGCGGATAATGCGGATTTTGGAGTTGCGGGCAAGTTTGCCATCCAAGACCATACATCCTGCCACGCTGCCCACCTTGCTGATCTTGAACACCTCGCGGATTTCGAGGTTCGCCACGATCTTTTCCTGAATTTCGGGCGAAAGCATACCTTCGATAGCGTCCTTGAGTTCTTCGATGGCCTTGTAGATAACCGAATAGAGGCGGATGTCGATTTGCTCGTTCTCGGCCAGCTTGCGCGCGGCCACGGAGGGACGCACCTGGAAACCGATGATGATGGCCTCGGAAGCCGAAGCCAACAAGACATCGCTTTCGGTAATCTGACCCACCGACTTGTGGATGACATTCACCTGAACCTCGGGCGTGGAAAGCTTGAGCAACGAATCGGAGAGCGCTTCCACCGAACCGTCCACGTCGGCTTTCACAATCACATTCAACTCCTTGAAATCGCCGATAGCGATACGGCGGCCAATTTCGTCGAGCGTAATGTGTTTCTGTGTACGCAGACCCAGTTCGCGTTGCAGCTGCATACGCTTGTTGGCGATTTCCTTGGCCTCCTTTTCGTCGGTCATCATATTGAACACATCGCCGGGCTGGGGAGCGCCGTTCAGACCGAGCAACAGCACGGGCTGTGACGGACCGGCCTCCTTTACGGCTTGGTTACGTTCGTTATACATAGCCTTGATGCGGCCGTAGTTGTAGCCCGCCAACACGAAATCGCCCACACGGATGCTACCGTCCTGCACCAGAATCTTGGCCACATAGCCGCGTCCCTTGTCGAGCGAGGATTCGATAATCGTACCCTTGCCCCTCTTCTGCGGATGCGCCTTGAGTTCGAGCATTTCGGCTTCGAGCAACACTTTTTCGAGCAAGGATTCCACACCCATACCTGTCTTGGCCGAAATATCCTGACTTTGAATCTTTCCACCCCAATCTTCCACCAAAAGATTCATCTCGGCAAGTTCTCCCTTTATCTTTTCGGCATCGGCGGCGGGTTTATCCACCTTATTGATGGCGAAAACAATGGGAACACCCGCAGCCTGCGCATGGTTGATGGCTTCCACGGTCTGCGGCATGACGCGGTCGTCGGCGGCCACCACAATGATGGCGATATCGGTCATCTTGGCACCACGGGCACGCATGGCGGTAAAGGCTTCGTGACCGGGGGTGTCGAGGAAGGTGATCTTGCGACCGTCTTCCAACTGCACCTCGTAGGCACCGATATGCTGGGTGATACCACCCGCTTCGCCCGCAATCACGTTGGTTTTGCGGATATAGTCGAGCAAAGAGGTCTTACCGTGGTCCACGTGCCCCATCACCGTAACGATGGGGGTGCGCGGCGTTTCCTCGCCCGCATCCTCTTCATCCTGACTTTCAAGTTCGTGAATCACATCGGCATCCACAAATTCCACCTTGAACCCGAATCCTTCGGCCAAAAGCGAAATGGGTTCCGCGCTCAAACGTTGGTTGATGGAAACGAAAAGACCCAACGACATACACGTGGAAATGATTTCCGTGACAGGCTTGTTCATCATCGTGGCCAATTCGCTCACGGTAACGAACTCGGTGACGCGGAGGGTCTTCTTTTCGATATTCTCCTTCTCGATTTCCTGCTCGATGCGTTCCTTTTCCTTCTGCTTTTCCTTTATCCATTGTGCCCGGGTGGAGCGGGTCTTGTTGCCCGACGAGTGCACACGGGACATGGTTTCCTGCATCTTCTTCTTGATTTCCTCGTCGCTCACCACCACAACCTTGTTGGCCTGTCCTTTCTTGCCATTGTTGCGTTTGGCGGGGCGTCCCACGTCGGAACGCGACGCGAGATTGGGTTTGGAAAGAGGTTGCGCGGATTTGTTATTGTCGATACGCTTGCGGGGCTGTTTCACGCCACCGCCCGAACCGCTGCTTTTGGTAGTGGCCACGGGGCGGTGTCCGTTGCGGTCGTTTCTGCCCCCCGTACTCATCACTTTGGAGAGGTCCACCACACCCACCACGGTGGGACCGCTTATCTTTTGATATTCGGTCTTGATGAAATTGTCCTCGGCGGCACGCGGTTTGTTGGCGGAACCGTCGGTTTCGGCTTTCTCGTCGGGCTTGGGAGTATCCTCTATCTTGTTGACTTTCGTGATGGTACCTTCTTCAGCTTTCACAGCCTTACCCGCCATGGCCTGACGGAAGGTTTCGGAATCCATCGTATCCAGAATCTTGGGGCCCACCACTTCGGAATGCAAACCGAACACCTTGCTCTTTTCCGTTTCGGCAGGTGCAGGCGTTTTCTTTTCTTCCTGTTTTGTTTCCTCCGGAGGTTCGGGCTTTTCTTCCGGCTTTGTTTCCACCGGAGGTTCGGGCTTTTCTTCCACCTGCGGTGCTGGAGTTTCCTCGTCCGGCTTCTCTTCTTCTACTTTCGCCTTCTCGGTTTTTCCGGATTTCTCCGTTTTTTCCGTTTTCTCCGGCTTCTCCGCTTTGCCGGGTTTCTCCGTCTTTTCGGGCTTCTCTACTTTTTCCGGATTTTTCTCCGGAGCGGCTTTTTCCGTTTTTTCGGGCTTTTCTTCCGGGGCGGGTTCTTCCTTCGCGGGAGCCTCCACGGCGGCAGCGGGCACTTCCGGAGCTGCTTTCTGCTTGGTCTGCTTAGCCGTCTTGGTGCCTTTAATCGTGCCTCCGATTTCGGCGGTCTTGATAAGGAGTTCCTTGTTTTCGGTCGATTCGGCCGGTTCGTCCGCTACGGCAACCGTTTCGGCAGGCTTCGCCTTTTCGGCTTCGGCCGCTGCCGCCGCGTTCTTTTTCGGCACGGACTCCAACTTAAGTTCCTGCGCCTTTTCCGAAATAGCCTTGTCGGACTGAAATTCCTTCAACACCAACACATATTGCTCTTCGGTGAGCTTGACGTTGGGATTGGAGTCGATTTCAAATCCTTTCTTGGCCAAAAATTCGCGGATGTTTCCCGTTGAAACATTCACTTCTTTGGCGACTTTCGAAAGTCTGACCGCCTTGTTTTCTTCTGCCATTAAACTTTATTTTTTCTGCAGATAAGCGTCTGCAAGCGTATTCTTTATTAGTTTTCAAATTCAGCCTGAAGGATGGCGCGAACCTCGGCAATGGTTTCGTCCTCGAGGTCGGTGCGGCGCGCCAAATCCTCGGGATCAATCGCCAGCACATCGCGCGCGGTGTCGCAACCGATGCTCTTGAGATGGTCGATAATCCATTGTTCGATTTCGTCGTTGAATTCCTGCAGGTCTACATCTTCCTCGCTCAAAGACTCGGCATCGCGGAATACATCGATGTCGTAGCCCGAGATACGGCCGGCCAGCTTGATGTTGAAACCGCCCTTGCCGATAGCCAGCGAAACCTGATCGGGCTTCATATATACCTCGGCCGTCTTCTCTTCCTCGTTAATCTTGATGGAAGTGATCTTGGCGGGACTGAGGGCACGGGTGATGAGCAATTCGATATTGGTGGTGTAGTTGATTACATCGATATTCTCGTTGCGCAACTCACGCACGATTCCGTGAATACGGGCACCTTTCATACCCACACAAGCACCTACGGGATCGATACGGTCGTCGTAGGATTCCACCAGCACCTTGGCCCTTTCGCCCGGTTCGCGTTCGATGCGCTTGATGGTGATAAGCCCGTCGAAAATTTCGGGAACCTCCTGCTCGAACAAGCGTTCGAGGAAAACGGGAGAGGTACGCGAAAGCACGATTACAGGCATATTGTTCTTCACGTCCACCTTCAACACCACCGCACGCAACGTATCGCCCTTGCGGTAGAAGTCGGAAGGAATCTGCTCGCTCTTGGGCAGAATCAATTCCACGCCCTGATCGTCCAACAACAAGATTTCGCGTTTCCATACCTGATAAACCTCGCCGGTGATGATTTCGCCGATTCTTTCCTTATAGCGTTTGTATACCACATTGTGTTCGTAGTCCTGAATTTTGGCCACGAGATTCTGACGGATGGAAAGAATTTCACGCCGTCCGAAATCGGTGATATGCACGGCTTCCGACACCTCTTCGCCCACCTCGAAGTCGGGCTCTATCTTGATGGCTTCCGAATAGGGAATTTCCAAAACGGGATCCTCCACCTTGTCGTCTTCCACAATCACGCGGTTGCGCCAGATTTCCAAGTCTCCTTTGTCGATATTGACAATGATGTCGATATTTGTGTCGGTTCCGTATTTCTTGATCAACATGGCGCGAAACACGTCTTCCAAGATACGCATCATGGTTTCGCGGTCGATGTTCTTCAAGTCTTTGAATTCGGAAAAACTTTCTACCAGATTCAGGTTTTCCATGGTATTTTTATTTGAATGAAATTACAATTTTAGTTTCTTTGATTTGTTCGTAAGTCAAGGTATGCACGCGGGGTTCGGGATTCTTTTTGTTGGGTTCCTCGCGCAAGGTAACGCCCTGTTCGTCGGCACTCTCCAAAATACCCTTGAGTGTTTCCCCGTCGCGGGTGGTGATTTTCACCTCACGCCCCGTGTTCTTGATGTATTGGCGGCTCACTTTGAGGGGTTGGTCGAGACCGGCCGAAGAAACGGTAAGTTCGAAATCCTCGGCGTCGCGGTCGAGGGCAGCTTCGATGTGCCGGCTCACCTGCGCGCAGGTGTCGATATCCACGCCCTGCATACCGTCTATATGAACCTTGATTTCGTTTTTCGGCGAAACCGATACGCCCACCTCAAAGAGGTCGCTTCGGCCGCTTTCCTCGAAAAACGCCTGCAAAAGGTCGCTGATTTTTCTCTTGTCTATCACTCCTACTTACTATTTAATTTACTAAGTCGTTTGCATCCCTGCTTTGTGGGCTGGCAAAACGGCTGTGCGGAAGAGCCTTAAAGCCATAGTCCCGCGCTATTTTGCCGTTGAGGCGGACGCGCCGCAGAGCACGTTCCTTTTGGTGCCGGAGGCGCGGACGGACAACGAGCAAAACCGCGGGATGCGAAGCACTTTTCAGCACGGAGCACGTGCCGTTTTGCCTATCCCCGTGCTGTGCTGTGGGGCAACAAAAAAGGCGCTCACCGCGCCCCTCATTCCCACACACCCCTCATCCAATCCCCTAAACCGACCGCAAATATAACAAATTATTCGATTAAGACACAAAATCGTAAATTTGCCCACATGAACCGACTCACCTTTTTAGGCACGGGAACCTCGCAAGGCGTACCCATCGTAGGGTGCAAGTGTCCGGTATGCACCTCCACGGACCCGCGCAACAAACGCCTCCGCACTTCGGCGTTCCTGCATACGCCCCAAGCCAACATCCTCTTCGACGCGGGCCCCGATTTCCGCTATCAGATGTTGCGCGCCGGCATCACCGACTTCGACGCCATCCTCCTTACCCACGAACACCGCGACCACACGGGCGGCCTCGATGAAACACGTTCCATCAACTACTTTCAGAAACATATCATTCCGCTCTACGGCAACCGCGAGACCCTGCAGAGCGTGCAACAGACCCTGCCCTACGCTTTCGGCGAACACCGCTATCCCGGCGCCCCCGAGTTCCAACTCACGGAAGTGGGGAAAGAACCTTTCTCCATCAACGGCCTCGAATTCACACCTTTCGAAGTGCACCACTTTTTCTGCAACAAGGTAGTTGCCTACCGCACAGGCGATTTCACCTACATCACCGATGCGAAATTTATTCCGCCCGAATCGGAAGAAATTGTGAAAGGCACGAAAACCTTAGTGGTGAACGCCCTGCGCGAAGAACCCCACCCCTCGCATTTTTCGCTGGGGGACGCTCTGGCTTTTATCGAACGCATCCAACCCGAAAGAGCCTATATCACACACATGGGGCATTTCTTGGACTATGAGACCACCCGCAGGAAACTACCCGAAAACGTGTTCCTTGCCTACGACGGATTACAAATCGAATTTTAACCTCTATGAAAGCCTATTTGGAATTGTTGCGAACCATCCTGGAGACAGGCACCGACAAACACGACCGCACAGGCGTAGGCACCCGCAGTCTTTTCGGTCATCAGCTCCGTTTCGACCTCGAAGAAGGCTTCCCTCTCGTCACCACCAAGAAACTGCACCTCCGCTCCATTATCTACGAATTGCTTTGGATGCTGAAAGGCGATACCAATATCGACTATCTTCACCAAAACAAGGTGACCATTTGGGATGAGTGGGCGGACGCAAACGGCGACCTCGGCCCCGTCTACGGCAAGCAATGGCGCGATTGGCTTTGTCCCGACGGCCGTCACATCGACCAGATAAAAGACGTGCTGCACCAAATCCGGCACAATCCCGATTCGCGGCGTATGCTGGTGAGCGCATGGAACCCGGCAGACATAGACCGCATGGCCCTGCCGCCCTGTCACGCTTTCTTTCAGTTTTATGTGAGCGGAGGAAAACTCTCCTGCCAACTCTATCAGCGCAGCGCCGACTGCTTTTTGGGCGTGCCTTTCAACATTGCCTCCTATGCGTTGCTCACCTGTATGATGGCCCAAGTGTGCGACCTGCGGCCCGGCGTTTTCGTACATTCTTTCGGCGACGCACATATCTATCACAACCATCTGGAACAGGTACGGACCCAGCTTTCGCGCGAACCCTATCCGCTTCCCCGCCTTGTGCTGAACCCCGATGTAAAGGATTTGTTCGCTTTCGACTACAACGATATAACCATAGAAAACTACCAATGCCACGGTGTCTTGAAAGGCGATGTGGCGGTATAACCCATAGACCTGTCCCTATGAAAGCAAAAACAATATGGCCGCTTGCGGCACTTCTGCTCCTGGCGGCCTCCTGCTCCAGAGTCCCCAAAGTCTGCACCTATACCCTGCAACCCCACGACACGGAGTTCTACGGCCTGTATGCGGGAGAGATCCGAAGTCACGACTTTGTGGAAGTGCGGGCGCGCGTGGAAGGCTATCTAGACGAAATACTCTGTCCCGACGGTTCGATGGTGAAGCAAAACCAACTGCTTTTTGTCATCGACCCCAAGATTTACGAAACCAAGGTGGCCAAAGCCAAGGCCCAACTCAACAAGAACAAAGCCTTGGAACATAAGGCACAGCGCGATTTGGAGCGGATGCAGGCACTTTTCGACCAAAACGCCCTGAGCCAGCTGGATATGGACAACGCCATCGCCACTGCCGAGAGCGCGAAGGCAGAAGTGGAGATGAGCGAAGCCGACCTGCGGCAGGCCGAAATAGCCTTGTCGCAGACCTCCCTGCGGGCCCCCGTTCCGGGTCTGCTCGCCATTGAGAATGTGGAGGAAGGCACCTTGGTGGGACCGAACGGGAAATCGCTTCTGGCCACCTTGTCGAAAAACGACACCATGTGGGTGGATTTCAAGATGGCTTCCGTGGAGTTCGCCAAATCCTCCGCACAGGGCGACAGTTCGGTTCTCCTGATTTCCTCACTCGATATGATTTATCCCCACATGGGTTGCGTTGACTTCGCGAATCCGGGCTTCGATCCCCTTTCCCATGCCTACCGTATGCGGGCGAAAGTGCCCAATCCCGACCGGATTCTGGTGCCCGGACAAACACCTCTCGTAAAGGTGTCCCTGCAGAAAAACCGCGAAACCCTGCTTGTGCCGGAAAAAGCCGTGTTCGTGGAAAATTCGCAGACCTACGTGATGACGCTCGACAAAGGGAACATCTGCCATAAACGCGCCGTGACCCTTAGCCTGCACCCTGTGGATTTCTTTGTGGTGGACGAGGGCCTGCAAGCGGGCGAAAGCGTGATTCTGCGGGACGAAGACACCCCGTTGCGCGAGGGCGAGAAAGTACGGGTTTCGGGCAAGCCCTATCCCGACTTTAAACCGTGGAGCGGAAATTCGGAGGTTGTTTTAGACAGAAGCCATGCGGAACGCTAGAATTTTTCCGGCGGCGATGCTCTTGGCTGTCCTGACGGCGGCCTGTTCGATGGACAAATACTGTCCTTCGCCCGAAGTGTCGTTGCCCGAAAAAATCTCCCTCTATCAGTCTCAACTCGATTCGCTGGCCTCGGCCGATATGCGATGGTGGAACTTCTATGCAGACACCCTTCTGCGCGACCTCATTCAAAAAACCCTCGCCAACAACAGGGATATGCACGCAGCCGTGTCGAAAATCCGCCAGATGCGCTACGGAATGCGGAGCGCCCTCGGCGAACATCTGCCCGACATCGACCTCACGCTGGGAAACCATGACGAACGGCAACACGGACGCAACGAACCGTGGGACATAGAGAATGTAACGGAATTCAAGGGGCACGTTTCCTGGGAATACAACCTTTTCGGTGCGCAGACGTGGGCGTCCCGACAGGCCGAAGAGGAATTTTTGGCTTCCGTGGAGGGACAACGCACCTTGCAGATGCGTCTGATTTCCGAAGTATCGACCGCCTATTTCGAACTCATTGCCTTGGACCGGCAGTTGGAATTGGTGAAGAAAACGGTGGAAACATGGCGCGAGAGTATGGAGAAGGCCGAACTGCGCTACAAGACGGGCTTGTTCAAGGAAACAGCCTATCGGCAGGCGGTGGTGGAGTACAAGGCCTCCACCGTGCAGATTCCACAATACGAAAAACTCATCGCCCTCAAGGAAAGTCAGATTTCGCTGCTGGCGGGCGAATTTCCCTCAAAAGTGGAACGCAACGGCAGCATCACCATCTCACAAAATCTTCTCCATCAGATACCCAACGGCTTGCCGTCCGAACTGCTCCTGCGTCGCCCCGACGTAAGGCAGGCAAGGGCCGAACTGGCGGCAGGCAAGGCACAGGCGGGCTTTCTGTTCGCCGACCGCTTTCCGTCTCTGTCACTTTCGTGGCAAGGCGGTTTTGAAGGCGACCCGATAAAGGACCTGTTCGTTTCGCCCTATTTCTACGCAAGCGGTTATTTGGTGAACGCCATTTTTGCATTTGGAAAGAAACACCACCGCTACAAGGCCTCCCTCGAATCCTATCTGCAGAAAAGAGCCGCCTACGAACGTAAGGTATTGGAAGTGTTCAAGGAAGCGAACGATGCTATGGTTTCGTTCGTCAAGTCTTCCGAAGCAAGCTCGCTCTTGCTGGATTTGCAGGACGCCACGCAGGAGTATGTGGATTTGGCGCAGAAACAATATATGAACGGCGGTCTCGATTATATGGACGTGCTGGACTCGCGCCGTCAACTTTTCAGTGTTCAGCAACAACTTACACAAAACATTTGCAATCAATATTTAGCATTAATAAACCTCTATATGGCCTTCGGCGGTGGGTGGAGCGAGGAGTTTCCGCAGGAAGCCCTCACAAAAAAAGAATTGAGGAAGCAGGAGAGATTGGTGGAAGAAAAACTGAGCGACTCCACGTTCAACGCACGGGAAGGCNTGAGCCGCGAGGAAACCGCCCGCCGGGAATACCGGCGGGCGGTGGGTGAAGACATCACCCGCCGAAACGGCAAAAAAATCAAGGAGGATTTGAGCAAATAAAAACGTATATTCGCACTCCCAAACCACAAAAAAAAGATACAAACCATGAATAAGAAAGTATTTTTTGCCGTTTCGGCCCTCGCGGCCACATTCTCGTTCGGATTCGCACAGAACCCCGTTCAGGAAGTTAAGTTGGAAACCGCTCCCGATGCCTGCCTCAAGTATTTCAACGCGCAAATCTCCAAAGACGCGAAAGTGGCCTGGGCTCAAGTGGAAGACGACAANGACGTATATGTATTGGGCGCCTACGAACTCAACGGCGACAAGAAACAGATTGTTTTCCGCAACAATTCTTTCTATTGCAACAAGACGCAGATTCCCGAGGCCTATTTTCCCGTTAAAATCAAGCACATCATCGATACCCTGGCCCCCGGATACAAGCTCGTGGAAATGTATTACGAAAACTGCAACCGCGAAAAAGGCTACCGCGCCGTGGTGCAGAAAGGNAAGGGCAAGAAAGCCGTTTACCGCGACCTGNTGTTTTCNNTCAAGAACGATTTTCTGAAAGAAACTCCCGTAGACAAAACCGTCCGTGGTTTTTAGGCGTAATTCTCATTTCAAACCTCGTTCATCATGCTCAGTTTCACCCTTGAACAAATCGCAGGAATCGTAGGCGGCAAACTCGAGGGCGGCAAACCCGACACGCAGGTATACACGCTCTGCAAAATCGAAGAAGGCCACCCCGGAGGACTCACCTTTCTCGCCAATCCCAAATACACGCCCTATATCTACGAAACACAGGCCTCGGCGGTAATCGTAAACAACGATTTCACTCCCGAACAACCTGTAAACACGGCCTTGATCCGTGTGGGCAACTCCTACGAATCCTTTGCCAAACTTCTGGCTTTCTACAACGAATACACCACCCCAAAACCGGGCATCTCTTCCTTGGCCTACATCGCTCCCGATGCCAAAATCGGAAAAGACGTGTATGTGGGCGAATTCGCGGTAATCGCCGAAGGNGCCGAGATAGGCGACGGCTGCAAGATCTACCCGCAATGCTATGTGGGAAGCCACGCCCGCCTCAAGGAAAACTGCATCCTCTATCCCGGTGTCAAGATTTATTCGTTCTCGCAAATCGGCAAAAGCTGTATCCTGCAGGCAGGGGCCGTGATAGGCGCCGACGGCTTCGGCTTCGCGCCCAACAACGGCAGCTACGAGAAAATCCCGCAAATCGGCAACGTGGTGCTCGAAGACAATGTGGAAATCGGCGCCAACACCTGCGTGGACAAGGCCACGATGGGNTCGACGGTAATCAAGGAGGGCACCAAATTGGACAACCTCATTCAGATAGGCCACAATGTAGTGGTGGGAAAGAATACGGTGATGGCTTCGCAAGTGGGCATCGCCGGCTCCACCAAGGTGGGCGACAACTGTATGTTCGGCGGCCAGGTGGGCATCGCCGGCCACAGCGTCATNGCCAACGGGGTGAAACTGGGGGCGCAATCGGGCGCGCCCGGCTCCATCCGCAAGGAAAACTCCACATGGTTGGGCACACCTCCCATCGATCCCNCCACCTTTATCCGCGCCACGGTTCACTTCAAGAACTTCGATTCGCTCGTGGCACGGCTCAATGCGGTGGAAAAGGAACTGAACGAACTGAAGAACAAGGCGTAGACTGTGACCGAACCAGCCCTCCACCCCATCGAAGCCGGACAGGTGTTTCTGGTTGACAAACCGCTCACATGGACATCGTTCAATGTGGTGAGCCGCTTGCGGAACTGGGCGCGGCACCAAACGGGGCGCAAGGTCAAGACGGGTCATGCGGGNACGCTCGACCCTTTGGCCACGGGCCTGCTGATTGTGTGCACGGGAAAGTTCACCAAACGTATCGAGGAATTTCAAGCCAAAGAAAAGGAATATACGGGAACCCTGGTTNTGGGTGCGCGTACCAAGAGTTGCGACTTGGAGACCGAGCCCGAACCGGGCGGCGCGTACGAAGGTATTTCGGAGGAACAGTTGCTGTCCGCCGCCCGGCACTTTACCGGCGATATTCAACAGGTNCCNCCGGTGTTCTCGGCCGTGAAAGTAGACGGGAAACGCGCCTATCAATTCGCCCGGGCCGACAAGGAACTGGAACTGNCCGCCAAAAACATTCATATCGAGACATTCGAACTCACCCGCATCGCTTTGCCCGAAGTGGATTTCAGGGTAGTGTGCGGCAAAGGCACCTATATCCGCGCCCTGGCCCGCGACTTCGGCGACTATCTGGGTTGCGGAGCCTATCTTTCGGCCCTGCGCCGCACCCGAATCGGAAATTTCCGNGTGCAGGACGCACAGTCTGTAGATGATTTTTTGTATATTAGCAAGTTCGCCCCGTCCGAACGGTCGGAGCGCNCCACCCCTAACAGAGAATAAATTAAACCCTTACTACATGAAAACAAACGTTTTCCGCCTGCTTTGCTTCCTGNCANTGCCGGCCTTGCTGTTGCTCAGCTCGTGCAACAAGTANAAGTACGAAACCGTTCCCGGAGACCCCATGAAGACCCGTATCTACACCTTGAACAACGGGCTCAAGGTCTACCTCTCGGTGAATCCCGACGCTCCCCGCATCCAAACCATCATCGCCGTGAACGCGGGCGGCAAGAACGACCCCGCCGAAACCACCGGGCTGGCGCACTATTTCGAACACCTCATGTTCAAGGGCACCTCTTCTTTCGGTTCGGTGAACTACGAAGAAGAAAAAGTATATCTCGACCGCATCGAGGAACTTTTCGAAACCTACCGCAAAACCACCGACCCCGCCGANCGTACCCGCATCTACGCCGAAATCGACAGTGTTTCGCAAGTGGCTGCCAAATACGCCATTCCCAACGAATACGATAANTTGATGGCCGCTATCGGCGCTCAAGGCACCAACGCCTTCACCAGCAACGACATCACGGCCTACGTGGAGGATATTCCCGCCAATCAGATAGAGAACTGGGCGAAGATTCAGGCCGACCGCTTCCAAGACCCCGTCATCCGTCTGTTCCACACCGAATTGGAGACCGTCTACGAAGAATACAACATGGGCAAGGCCAGCGATATGCGTCAGGTGTTCGCCAAAATTCTGGAAGACCTTTTCCCGCACCACCCCTACGGCACNCAGACCGTNATCGGCACGCCCGAACAGCTCAAGAATCCTTCCATCACNAACATCAAGAATTTCTTTGACCAATACTATGTGCCCAACAATATGGCCGTGATTATGGCGGGCGANNTCGANNNCGACAAGACCATCGCCATNATCGACAAGTATTTCNGCAAAATGGAGCCTAAGGAAGTGCCCGAATTCACCTACGAAGAAGAAAAACCGCTCGAAGAAAACATNATCGACACCGTAGTGGGCATCAATCCCGCCATGCTGGCTATGGTTTATCCCCTGCCCTCGCCCCGCAACGAAGANATGGCGATTGCCGAACTCGTGGCCACGGTGTTGACCAACGACAAGACCGGTCTGATGGATGTGAACCTCAATCAGGCGCAGAGAGTGATGTTTGCCGGCGCTTACTATATGTCGCTGGCCGACTACGGCGTGATGGAACTGGTGGGTATGCCCCGTCAGGGACANACGCTGGAAGAGGTGCGCGACCTTCTGCTCGAACAGATTGAAAAATTGAAGAGCGGCGAATTCGACGAGGCGATGCTCAAGGCCACCCTCGCCAACTTCGAGGTGGAACAATATCAGGACTTGCGCAACAACAATAATCGCGCGATGATGATGATGAACGCCTTTAACCAGCACGACGACTGGGCCAACGTGGTATCGCGCCTGGAAAGACTGAGCAAGGTAACCAAACAGCAGGTGGTGGATTTCGCCAACAAATACCTGAACCACTATGCCATCATCTATAAACTGGAGGGGGCNCCCAATCTCGAACGTATCGAGAAACCGCAAATCACGCCGCTTTCCATTAACCGCGACACCACCAGCGCTTATCTTACCGATGTGCGCAACGCCCGTCCNGCCGACCTCAGCCCGCGTTTCGTAGACTTCAACAAAGACCTCACCGTGGGCAAGTTCGAAAACAAACTCGAATTGCTCTACAAGAAGAACGATGCCGANCCCTTGTTCAGCCTCTACTATGTGTATGAGATGGGTTCGTTCAACGACCGCGAACTGGATCTGGCTTTCCAATACATCCCCTATCTCGGCACCGACAAATACACGGCCGAAGAGTTGCAGAACGAACTCTACAAGTTGGCCGCCGACTATCATGCCGTGGCCTCCAACGAACGNGTGTATGTATATCTGACAGGTATCGACAAGAATTTCGAAGCTTCGGTGGAATTGTTCGAACATATCCTTTCGTCGGTGAAGGCCGATCCCGAACGCTACGCGAATNTTGCTATGGACTATATCAAAGCCCTCGACGACAACAAGAAGCAACAACAATCCAACTTGAGACAGTTGGTAAGCTACACCGTCTACGGTCCGGTAAACCCGAGCACCTACAGGCTTTCGGCGCAAGAGGTGATGGAGATGAATCCCGAAACGTTGACCGACAAGTTCAAGAACCTGCGCAACTACGAACATACGATTATGTATTTCGGTCCCCGCAGCATAAGCGCCATGAACAAGGTNCTGGTGGCACACCACATCTTGCCCGAAACCTTCCTGCCCATGCCCGAAGCCTACGATTTCACCTANCNTGAGAATGCCGGCAAGGTATTCTTCGCNCCCTACGAGGCTCCGCAGACCAATGTCGTGAACATTATGGTGAGCGTGCCCTACGACAAGCAAATCGAAGTNGCCGCCGATATGTATAACGCGTATTTCGGCGGAGGCATGAGCGGTATCGTGTTCCAGGAAATCCGCGAAGCGCGTGCGTTGGCCTACTCCGCCTTTGCCCAAGTAGCCACCCCGAGCCGTCCCGACAAGAATTTNGTGTTCCAGTCGTTTGTGGGAACGCAGACAGACAAGATGAAAGAAGCCCTGAAGGCCATGGACGAAATCACGCAGGATATGCCTATGTCGCAGCAGACTTTCGAACTCGCCAAGACGAACGTGCTCGACGGCTACCGCTCCGACCGTTGCTTGCGCGAAAATGTATTCTTCCGCTATCTCTACGCACGTCAGATGGGCTTCGAGGGCGACCCGAAGGAATACTACTACACCAACTCGCTCAACATTACCTTAGACGATGTAAAGGCTTTCCAAGAAGAATACATCAAGGGTAAGAAATACAACACGGCGGTTTTGGGCAACCCCAAAGACGTGGATATGAAATATCTCAAATCCATGGGCGAACTCACNGTCCTCANCCCGAAAGACATCTTCGGATACTAATCCGAGTATAAAAGTTGTAATAAAAAAAGAGGGTCGATTNNNAATCGACCCTCTTTTTTATATCCTCAAACACCNCCTCCGCCTCNTTTTTATCCAANCCTGCCTTNTGCGCCACNGCGAGCANNTCNTCTTTTTGNGGTTCTATNCTGCCGTTAATCGAGGTGGTTCGGTANCCGTTGATGCCNTCNCTGGGCAAGAGGTCGTAGGCCGGGGCAAAATGCCAATCGCCGTTGCGGTATAGGAACGCAAAATTCTTGGCGTGGTCGTCCTTATTGCCTATCAGATAGTTGAACNCCATNAGGCGATACACTTTCCAAAGTTCCGCCATACTGTGGGTCAAAGCCGTGCAAACCTGAAAGATATGCGCATAGTCTATGCTCGGCAAACGGTAATCCGCACCCGTAAGCCCNGCCATNCTCACCACNTGCANNTTNCCGTNGGNAGTACGGTCAAANCGTTCCACCCCGAAATACTGCCCTTCGAAAAGCCNTGTCTGCGGCATNTCCACGCCGCATTCCTTGGCCAACAGCGAGTAGCGGTACTCTGTGTCGCCTATCTTCTTGGAATCCCCCTTGGCACGAAACTTCACCAGCCATTCCTTGCCCTCATACATCGCAAAAATCTTAGGGCGAGCCCCNCCCGGAGAACCGCCCCGATAGTGNAACTCCTCGATGCCCGCGCCCGTATAGGTCTCACTGCCCAATATCTTTTCGGATTCCGCGGCCAACTTTTTGAAATCGGCGTAATCCTTCTGCACGAATTCATCCTGCGCCGGTCTGAACTCCAGCGCGCCACGCCCATTGGCCCCCACCCATGCAAGCCGGTCGAGCAAGGTAAGTGAATGAGGGTTGATGCCTTTCTTCTGCAGGTAGCGGTCGAGCACCAACTGCCCCCAACCGTCCGGCAGACAATCGTCAAAAACACCGAAACCACCCGCAAACGGACGCGGCTTGGCTATGGCCACCCCGTTTTTCAAAGGCAGCTCAAAGGGCGAAACCGATACGCCGTTTCCGATATAGGTTCCCGCGTATTCAAACGCGCACAATCCGTCTTCAGTCAAGGCGAGCCGCCCCACAAGGGCATCACCCCAAAATACCTCAAGTGCCTTTATCTTATTCATTTTTCCGTCCTCTCTTTCGTTTGGAATGCCGCTCCGAAATCACTTCATCGAGCGATTGGTATTGCCGTTGGGAAAAGAGCGCGTCGAAATCCGGCAATACATTCAAGGCAAAGGCAATTTGCAACAATCCCTTGAACGAAATCTCCCCCGTCCGCTCAAAACGCCGATAGGTGGGTAATTTCAAACCCGCCCTCAAAGCCATGCCCTCCTGCGTGAGGTTCACTTCCAAGCGCCGCGCCTTGACACGCCCTGCCACCTGTCGCTTCACCGCCTTCGGTTCGCTATTTATAACTGATAATATATTATCCATTGATATGATTTTATAGTATCTAATGATATTATTTTATCATTTGCGAAGATACATATTTTATAGATTAGAACAAAAAATTATCTTTGCCCTACCAACAACATCAGACACCATGAAAAAGATCATCGCCCTCCTGGGTTTCGCGTTTTTGACGCTCACGACACTCCGCGCCCAATCGGTGCCCGAAGGCTACCGAAAAGACATTTTGGGAGAGGATTTCATCAGCAAGACCATCGACATGGCCGACGACTACGAAGGCAAGGTGGTGACCACACTCGTCCGCACCAAGGAACAGCCCGCCACCGGCACGGCCCTGCTCTATGTGCACGGCTACAACGATTATTTCTTTCAGGCGGAAATGGCGCATTTCTTCAACAACAACGGCTACCGCTTCTATGCGCTCGACCTGCGCAAATACGGCCGTTCCAAACTCGAACACCAATACCCCTTCATGGTGCTCGACCTCAACGAATACTTTGCCGACATCGACAGCGCAGTGGCGCAGATGAAACGCGAGGGCTGCACGCAAATCGCGCTCATGGCGCACTCCACGGGCGGGCTCATCACCTCGCTCTACTGCCAAGAACACAAAGACAACCTGCCTTTCTTCGCCATTGTGTTCAACAGCCCGTTTTTGGACATGAACTTAGGGCATCTCGTAGAAAAAGTGGGCATCCCCGCCGTGGCGCGCATGGGCAAGAAATCGCCTCATAAGAAAGTGAACGGAGGATTGAGCACCGCCTATGCCGAAAGCCTGCTCGAAAACCACCACGGCGAATGGCAGTTCGACACCACGTGGAAATATCCGGTCGCCCCCGCGCTCACCGCGTCTTGGATCCGCGCCATTCATTTGGGACAAAAGGAATTGCAGAAGGGTTTGGATATACCCTGCCCCATTCTCGTGATGCACTCGCACCGCAGCGTGTATGGCAAGAAATGGAAGCCCGAACATCAGTCGGGCGACGGGGTACTGGATGTGAAGGACATCGAGAAATACGGCAAGACCCTCGGCCCCAAGGCGCAGACGCTCACGATTGAAAATGGCCTGCACGACCTTGCCCTGTCTGCCAAACCGGTGCGCGAGAAATTCTACACCGAGGCGCTCGCTTTCCTAAACCGCGAGATTTTGTAAATTTAGGTACTTTAATTGAAGTACTATGCGTAGGCTTTGGCGGTTTTCTTTCTTTGAGAGGTTTTTCGCTCTATGGGCGGGGATGGTCTTTTGGGGGGGTATCGCATACGCCCAGGAGAGAAATATCGATACGCTTCATATCTTCAAAGCCGATACAGTCCGTTTGGGGTTCGACGATGTGTTGCAACTATCTTCCCTGTACGACAGCGCCGACAGGGAAGATTGGCATTATATCTACCGTTGGAGCACAGGGGAGAGAACAGAGGCGATACAAGCGAAATTCAACGGCAGACGCAAAGTTCTGTATACGGGAGAAAGGCTTTCGGATATTCACTGGCCAGGAGAATACGATACCCTTTGGTTGCTACCTGATAATCCTTACGGGGAAGACCCTTACTATGTTGCGAATCCAAAGGACGATACGGTTATCCTGCGTGCTCCGGCTCCGAAGGTAGACGGGGAAACTGTCCATTATGAGTGGTCTCAGGATTATAGATTCGATAGAGAGATGCTTCCCTATACGGAACAATGTGCCATCGTTTATAGGAATATGTGGCATCATTTGGGTTGGAAGGAGAGTAATTTATATTATTGTCAATCTACCTCTACGTCTGATGAGGGGGTGTCAACCCGGCTTCTTTCCGAATGTTATCTGTCTTTTACGGAGAAAGAAAGGGGTTTCGTGCAAACCCTTGCAGGAATACAGCTACACAACTACAATATTTGGTCTATGCCGCGAGATATGTCGATATACGCACGTCTTCGCGACACCCTTCATCTTTATTCCGAAAGAAATTTTGAGTTTTATCCCGAATATGCCTATTGGGCCTATTATGACTCTTTAACACGTTCTATTTGGCATATAATACCAGCTTTCCCATTCAACGGCTCAGATGTTTCAGGAGTAGATATGTATTTTAGAGACAGTATATTTAGAAGTACTATCTACTACAGTGAAGAGTGTGATAGTATAGGTATGATTGCGCCACCTATTACCCGTCATGTCTACTTCGGCATCAAACCTAACGCGCAGATAGAAACCGACAGCGTTTGGGTGTTCTTCCCGCAGTATCCCTATTCGAATTTGGGCGGGGTTGTGGACATCTGTTGGCCGCCCGATGCGCCGATGCCGTCGGCTTCCGATACCGTGCACACGTTCAACCTCGGTCCGTGGAACCGCGAGTTGGAGTATGTGGAGTATGCTTGGTTCGACGGGACAAAAGATATTTCGGGCGCGGATTCCGTTGTGGGGAGGGATTCGGTTTTTCACTACACATTCGGGAAGATGGACAGCGTAAGCCCTGAATTATACGCGGGGACACTCGTCACCCGTGTGGCCTCCGATTCACTGTGGCAGGACACTTGCGGCTGCTATGTTCCCTGCACGGACGCGGCCTGCTCCGGCTACGACACCGTGCGCATCTATCTGCATCTGTTGCCGTCCCTGAAGGAGAACGTTCTTCTGCCCCGCGACAGCGTGCTGTGCGCACACCTCGATTTGGAACTCGACTTGTCCGACACCGCCGATGCCTACCGCTGTTTTTGGCTCGATAAAGACAGCATAGAGCTGCCCTACGGCCACGATACGACACGCTTCACGGTGG